>CAZNXR010000187.1:0-5281 GCA_964576815.1 uncultured Caulobacterales bacterium
CGAACCCCGCCGCCTTCCACGCCCTCATCTTCGACGTGCCCGCTGGCGAGGTCGCGAGCTACGGCATGATCGCGAGCCTCGTTCCCGGCGCTGGGCCTCGGCAGACGGCGCGGGCGCTGCACTCGGCGCCGAAAGGCCTGCCATGGTATCGCATCGTCACCGCGTCCGGCCAGCCCGCCGATCATTCGGGGGCGGAGGAACAGCGCCGGCGCCTCAAAAAGGAAGGCGTGACCTTCAAGAAGAACGGCGCTGTCGACTGGTCAGGGCACCGCTGGAAGGGCCCATCGCAAAAGTGGATCGACAAGTCGGGCCGCGATCCGCATGAGGTGATGGAGATCATCGCCGGGTGGGCCAAGTGAACATCGTCTTCATCCTGTTTCCGAACGTCACGCAGCTTGATTTCACCGGGCCGCTGCAGGTGCTCTCGCGCCTACCCGGCGCCTCCGTTCACATCGCCGCCGCGTCGATGGCGCCCGTTCCGACCGATGCGACGCTGACGCTCAACCCGACGACGACCTTCGCTGATTGTCTGCCTACGGACGTTCTCGTCGTTCCCGGCGGCTTCGGCGTCGATGAGGCGATGAACGATCCGGCGCTCATCGCATTCGTGAAGCGCGAGGGCGCGCGCGCCCGCTATGTCACCAGCGTCTGCACCGGCGCTTTCATCCTAGGCGCCGCGGGCATTCTCAAGGGCCGCCGCGCGACGACGCACTGGGCCTATCATGACGACCTCGCGCGCGTCGGCGCGATCCCGGTGAAGGCCCGCGTCGTGCGCGACGGGAATCTTTTCACCGGCGGGGGCGTCACCGCCGGCATCGACTTCGCGCTGACCCTTGCTGCGGAAATCGCGGGCGAGGAGACGGCGCGCGCGATCCAGCTGGCGCTCGAATACGACCCCGCCCCGCCCTTCGACGCCGGCGCGCCGGAGAAAGCGGCGCCGGCGGCGCTGGAGGCGATGGAGCGGCGCTACGCCCCGCGGCGCGAGGTGTTCCGCGCCGCCCTCACGCGCGCGTTATCCGCCTGACAATTCCGTCAGAACTTGCCCCTTCGCCCCATTTCGGCCCAATAAAGCGGCAGGAACTAAAGCACCTTAATGACGGAGGACCCCATGGCCCTGACCCTCAATCGCTTCCTGTTGACGTTCTTTGCAGCGCTCTTCGCCTTCGCCGGGGCCGCCCAAGCGGCCTCCAAGGAGAAGATCGATCGGCGCGTCAATAAGGCGCTCTCCGAGTTTCGCGACCAGATCGGCGGCGCGGACGCCGTCCTCAATCGCGCGGTCGGCGTGCTCGTGTTTCCGTCGATCAAGAAGGCGGGGATCGGCGTCGGCGGCGAATATGGCGAGGGCGCATTGCGCGTCGGCGGCAAGACCGTCTCTTATTACTCCTCAGGCGCGGCCTCGATCGGCTTCCAGCTCGGCGCGCAGGCGCGACGGCAGGTCATCGTCTTCCTCGACCAGGGCGCGCTCGACAAATTCCGCGCAAGCCAGGGCTGGGAGATCGGCGTCGACGCCTCCGTCACCGTCGTGACGCTCGACGCCGGCGCGCAGATCGACACCAAGCAACTTAACCAGCCGATCGTCGCCTTCATTTTCGACGGCAAGGGTCTGATGTACAACCTCGCCCTCGAAGGGTCGAAGATCAGCCGGATCCACAAGGACTGACGGACGTCGAAAAGGCGCCATTTCGCATTCTTCTCTCCGTGAACGCCTGAGCCTTTCCGCGGGGTCCAGCCCGAAAATACGTATTTTGGGGTGGAGAAAATGCGCTTTTTGGGGGGGGGCGTCTGTCCCCGCTCATTCCCGCGACAGCGGGAATGAGTAGGCAGGGAGAGGGAAGCAGACCTTCGCTCCCGCGCGATCACCATATCGGCGGGCGGTTCCTTCGTATCGCGCGGCCAGCAGGATCACCGAACCCGCGCGACTAACCGGACTTGTCAAAGAGCCCCGCTTTTCAGCGGCCTCAAACGCAAAACGCGCCGGAGAAGCGTGCCCCGGCGCGGTCTTCGAAGGCTAAGCCAAAACAAACTCAACGTCAAGAAAATATTAGGGTAAATATTTATGGTTAACGCGGGTAGGGCGGGGCTCGCCCCGACGTCGTCGCCTGCTCCGGCGGGGTGAACACCGCCCTACAGGGCCTTTTCGATCGCCGCCAGGTGAGCGCGCTTTTGGCCCTCTTCGAGGAAGGAGCCGGCGAAGGAGTTCTTCGCGAGCGTCCGCACGTCCCCCGCATCGAGATCGAGCGCTTCGATGACCGCCGCGAAATTCGCCATGACATAGCCGCCGAAATAGGCGGGATCGTCGGAATTGACCGTCGCCTTCAAACCCGCGGCGAGCATGCGCTTCAAGGGGTGGGCGCGCATGTCCTTGACGACGCACAGCTTGAGGTTCGACAGCGGACAGACCGTCAGCGTCATGCCGCTTTCCTTCAGCCGCGCGACGAGACCGTCATCTTCAAGACTTCTGTTGCCGTGGTCGAGGCGGTCGATGTTCAGAAGATCGAGCGCTTCGCGTACATAGTCCGGCGGGCCTTCCTCCCCCGCATGCGCGACGCGTTTCAGCCCGCGTTCGCGCGCGGCGGCGAAAACACGCGCGAATTTCGACGGCGGATGGCCGACCTCCGAAGAATCGAGGCCGACAGCGGCGATGCGATCGAGCCAGGGCTCGGCCTGTTTCAGACAGTCGAAGGCGTCCTCTTCAGAAAGGTGGCGCAGGAAGCAGAGGATGAGCTTCGACGTCATGCCGAATTGCGCGCGGCTCATCGAGAGCGCCGTCAGAATCCCGCTGATCGCCGTGTCGAACGGGACCCCGCGCGCGGTATGGCCCTGCGGGTCGAAGAAGATTTCCGCATGGCGCACATTGTCGGCGCGCGCGCGATTGAGATAGGCCATCGTCAGGTCGAAGAAGTCTTCCTCCGTGCGCAGAACATTCATGCCCTGATAGTAGATGTCGAGAAAATCCTGGAGGTTCGAAAATTCATAGGCGGCGCGCACTTCTTCGACCGAGCGAAAGGGAATCTCGATGCGATTGCGCCGCGCCAGCGCGACCAGCATTTCAGGTTCGAGGCTGCCTTCGATATGAAGATGCAGCTCCGCCTTCGGCAGGCGGCGGGCGAAGGCGATAAGATCTGCGCTGTTCATGCCGTCAGAATAGCGCGCGTTCTTCCAGCGACAATCCGTCGACGTCGACGAATTGCGCCGCGCCGTTCGACTTGCGGATCGTGAACGCGGCCTTCTCGTAGGCGTTGTAGGCGGGCGTCTCGACCGTATCGACGGCGATGAAGCGCGCTTTGGCCTCCTCGCGCGTCAGGGTGAGGTCGATGAAGCCGTTATTCTCGCCTGAAAGATAGCGCACGTCCGGGTTCACCTGATTGGTGAGGAGCGCGTAGTCGGCGCCTTTGCCGCCGAGGAAAGACCGTCGGTACGGCGAGGGCGAAGTCACCGAATTGACGCCGAGTTCGACGCCCATATGCGCGCCGTCGCGGGCGACGAGATTGTTCGCCCACCATGTATGCGTGTCGCCGGTGACGACGATGACGCCCTCGGCGTTCGTGCGCCGCAGCGCGTCGTAGAACCATTCGCGCGGAGCAGGATATCCGTCCCAGGCGTCGAGATTGACCGGCAGGCCGAGCGTTGAAAACTTGATGAAGGAGCGCGCCTGGTTCCATTCCTTTTCAAGCTCGACGATGTCTTCTTCGGTGACGAAGGGCGTAAGGTCCGGCGCGGTCACCTTCGCCATGATGATCTGGTTGGCGATGAGCCGCCACGGCTCGCGCCGTTCCGCCGAGCGCTGCATGGCCTTCGCGATATGGCCGAGCTGGACCTCGCCGAGCATGCTGCGGTCGGCGGCCCACAGCGTTTCCTCGCGAAATTTCCTGATCGCTTCGGCGTCGGTGAGCGTCGGGACGACATCATTATATTCAAACGGGGCCGACCGCGCCATGAGCCTTGTTTCAAGCGCGACGAGCGTCAGCAGGTCGCCCCAGCTCCATGCGCGAAACAGCGCCTCGCGCGCCGCGCCGGGCGCCGGGTCTCTGACCGGCATCCACTCGTAATAGGCCTGCAAGGCGGCTCCGCGGCGATCGTCCCACGAACCTTCCGTCTTGGGATCGTGATTCTCCGCTCCGCCCTTCCAAGAATTGTTCGCGGTTTCGTGGTCGTCCCAGATCGCGATGAGCGGGTGCGCGGCGTGCATCGCCTGCGAAGACGGGTCGGCCTTGTATTGCGCATGGCGGCGGCGATAGTCGGCGAGCGTCAGGATTTCGTGGCTCGGCTCGTGATTGCGGCCGCGCGCCCGCCCGGCCTCGCCGCCATAGCCGTCGGTTCCATACTCATAGATATAGTCGCCGAGATGGAGGACCGCATCGAGGCCTTCCTCGCGCGCGATGCGGTCATAGACGTTGAAATAGCCGAAAGGATAATTCGAGCAGGAAACGACGGCGAAGCGCGCCTGATCGAGACGCCCTTCCGGAACCGTCCGTGTACGTCCGGTCGGTGAGACGGCGTCCCCGGCTCGGAAGCGGTAGAAATAGCGCCGCCCGGATTTGAGGCCTGCCGCGATCGCCTTGCAGGTGAAATCATTCTCCGGCGCGGCGATTATCTCTCCTTCGGCGACGGGCCGCGCGAAATCCTGCGTCTCCGCGACCTGCCAGGCGACGGCTTGCGGCTCGGGCGAGGCCGGGCTGAGGCGCGACCAGAGGACGACGCTTGTGTGATCGGGATCGCCGCTGGCGACACCGTAGGCGAAGGCGCCGCCCGCGCCCGCCGCCGCCGCGTCGAACGGCGATTTGACGGGCGCTCTGGCGCAAGCGGCGGCGCCGCCGGCGAGCGCTGTGGAAAGCGCCGCGCGGCGCGTGATCGTGGTCATGACAGAACCCCTCAGCTTTGTCCGCGATTATAGCGCATTCGGCTCGCAGCGGCGCGCTTCTATTGCAGCGAAAATGGTCTAGTCTCGCGACCGATTCGTGACACCAGGGGTGATTTCCACATGGCATCGACAATGATGGGGCGCGCGGGCGCGTTCGCTGCGCTCATCGGTCTTGCGGCCTGCGCGCCGCAGGCGAACGACCCGGCGCCGGGCGCGCCGGAAACGGCCGGCAAGCCGAGCCGCTGGGCAGCCGATCCCTTCCCATCGACCTATGAGCCTTACACGTCGGGCGCCACCGCGATTCGCGGCGCGACGATCCTCACCGGCGCAGGTACAAAGATCGAAAACGGGGTCGTCGTCCTCAGCGCCGGCAAGATCGCCGCGGTCGGCGGCGCCGATGTCGCCGTCCCCGAAGGCGCG
>CAZNXR010000188.1:0-5269 GCA_964576815.1 uncultured Caulobacterales bacterium
CTTGGCGCGGCATAGCTGCCTAAACAGACCACAATTATGGATTGCAGCAACCATTTCGAACACCACCACCAGGGGCCGTATGGCGCCGCGGCAACATCTCAGGGTGTTGACAAAACATTAATAAACTGCAACTCAATCGAGGCGAATAGCGTAAATCCATCAACTGGGGGTCTCAGTGAAGAAGCTTGTTGCGTGTCTAATGGCGTCCGCGCTCATGACAGGAGCGGCGCATGCCAACATCATCTCGTTCTTTGAAACACAGCGAAACACCGACTTCGCATCCGCCGGGGTCGGCGGCTTGCGCGGTACTGGAACGGGGGACATCACCCTTTCCGGCATCTCCGGCATGGTGAACCGGGTCTATCTCTACTGGCATGGACCGACGAACTCGACCGATCCCAATTTCAACGCCACGATCACCTTCAACGGCGCGACGATCATGGGCGAGAACATCGGCTTCTCGGACGACAATTTCTGGGGCCAGCTGAACAGCCAGGCCTATCGCGCTGACGTTACGGCGCTGGTCGGCGGCGACGGCGTCTATACGGTCGCGGGGTTGCCGGTCGATAACGCCAACGGCGCCTCGCTCCTTGCCTTCTTCGATGACGGCGATGACACGAACAACCGCGACGTCGTTTTGTTCAACGGCAATGACGCAAACTTCGATAACGCCTTCGATCCGCTGGGTTGGGACATCGCCCTCAACAACATTCTCTATAGCGGCGGGGACGTTTCCCTGCAGCTGCATGTGTCGGACGGCCAGAATTTCGGCCCGAATGACGACGGCACGCTGTCCATCAACGGATCGCCGTTCCTGACGGGGGGCATTTTCCAAGGCGACTCGACGCCGGCCAATCCCGGCACGACCGTCGGCAATGGTTCGCTCTGGGATATCCGCAGTTTCGATCTCACCGCCCTGTTCACGCTCGGGATGAATGACCTGCGCGTACAGCTCGACGCGGTGAACGACGCGCTGAGCGCAATCATCGCTGCGATCGTACTGCCTGCGGGCGCCGCTCCTCCTGATCCGGACCCGATCCCGGTTCCGCCGGCGGCGCTTCTCCTCCTGACAGGCGCGGGCGCTCTGACCGCATTGCGTCGGAAAAAGAAAGCCGAATAGAACTCTCGTCCGTACCAGGATGATGATGGGGCCGGCGCCGCAAGCGCCGGCCTTTTCATGTCAGAGCGCCGCGAGGGCCTCTCGCAGCATCTTGAAATCCTCCGGGGGTTCGGCCTCGAACTGAAGCGCCTCGCCGCTGACGGGGTGCTCAAAGCCGAGGACGCGCGCGTGCAGCGCCTGACGGCGGAAACCGGCGACGGCGGCGATCGCCCGATCGGCGGCAGGCTCGCCGGGCTTGAGGCCCGAAAGGCCGGGCCCGCGCCCATAGACGGGATCGCCGATCAGGGGGTGGCCGATCGAAGCGAGGTGAACGCGAATCTGGTGCGTGCGCCCCGTCTCCAGCGTGCAATCAAGGCGACTGGCGAGCGCATCGCCGGCGAGCTTCGCCCGGCCGCGGCCGTAAATCTCGGTCGCGCGGTAGTGCGTGACCGCCAGACGCATATCGGGCCGGCCGCTTTCTTCATCGACGACCGCCATCTTCAGGCGGTCGGCGGCGCGCGCGAGCGGCGCATCGATCGTCCCGACGGCGGGGCGCGGACATCCGAGAACGATCGCCGAATAGACGCGTTCTATGGCGTGTACGGAGAATGCGGCGGAGAGGGCCCGATGCGCACGGTCGTGTTTGGCCGCGACGAGAAGTCCGGACGTGTCCTTGTCGAGGCGATGGACGATGCCGGGGCGAGCGACGCCGCCGACGCCCGAAAGGCTCGCCCCGCAATGCGCGATCAGGGCGTTGACAAGCGTGCCCGTCCAGTTTCCCGCGCCCGGATGGACGACAAGTCCCGCCGGCTTGTTGATGACGATCAGGTCGTCATCTTCGTAGCGGACGTCGAGCGGGATCGCTTCGGGCAGCGGCTCGGCCGGCGCCGGCGCCGGCACGTCGAGCGTATAGGTCTCGCCCGCCTTAATCTTCCATGAACCATCGCCGAAAGGCGCGCCGTTCCGCGTCAGCGCGCCCGCCTCGATCAGTGCTTTGATCCGTGTACGGGTCAGCCCTTCGGCCGTCTCCGACAACCATTTATCAAGCCTTGTCCCCGCATGATCGGCGTTAACCGTCAGTGTGAGGCGCGATGCTGTCGGCGAATTCCCGTCGTCGGTCATCGCGCGGGCCTCCCATGGCGAACGAGGCCTGTCAAATGTCAGCATCGAAGCCTGCGCCCGAGCCGAATTTCGTCATGGTCGCTCCCGATTCGGCGACCGCCAGCGTCGAGCGCCTGCGGCGCCAGGCGCTGCGGCTCCTCGGCGAGTCGCCGGACGAGGAAGCGGACGCGACGGCGCGCGCTGCACGAGCGCCGGAGGACGGGCGCGACCGCGGCGCGGTGTCGCCGACCTCGTCGATGATCGCCGGCGTGATCGCCATGCCGGCGGCGTTCCTCGCCGTCGTCTTTGGCGCCATCGCTCTCTTCGGAAAGCCAGGCGCCGCGCCTGCCGCCGCGCCGGGGTTTGAGCAACTGGCGCAGCCCGCGCCCGCGCGCGCGACCGGTCCGACCTTCGCCTCCGCAACGAATGACGCGCGCGGCATCATCACGCTCGCCGAGGACGCGCGAATCGCCTCGATCGCGCTCGACGCCGACCGCATCGCGCTCAGCATCGAAAGTCCCGCCGGGCGCGAGATCCTCATCTATGACTTTCGCCAGGGCCGGCAGATCGGCGCCGCGCAAATCGAGACGATCAGAACGCAGGCCGTCGATACGCTCGGCATGTTGACGGGTCCGCCGCCTGCGCTAGCGGCGCCGGCGGCCGAAGCGGGGCCGGCGGACGCCCCACGGATCAAGCCGCGTCAGGCGCCTTGAGGGGTCTGAAATCGGCGCCTTTTGGGTTTGTCTCCTCTCTGAAAGTCTGAGCGTTTCCGCGGCCTCCAGCCCGAAACTACGTATTTTGGCTGGATGAAAATACGTATTTTTGCGAGATCGCGCCGTCCCACTGACCGCTCTTTCCCGCGCAAGCGGGAATGAGCGGGGGAGCGGGGCGCGACTGATCGCGCCCGCACGATCCCATGATCGGCAGGCGTTTCCTTCGCATCGCGCGGCCAGCAAACCGCCGAACCGCACGACAAACCGGACTTGTCAAAGCCGCCGCTCTTCAGCGGCGAAAAACGCAAAACGCGCCGGGGAGACGTTCCCCGGCGCGGTCTTCAGACGATAAAGCCGAAGAAATTCAAAGTCAAGACATTATTAGGGTAAATATTTATGGTTAACGCCATCGGGGCAGGCCGAAGCCCGCGCTAGGCCTGCGCCGCTGCGGCCGGCGGCGGGGCCGGTGTCACGCTTGCGCCTTCAATGACGCCGATCTCGGCGAGTTTTGCCGCGATCGATTCCTTGTCGAAGGGCTTCAACAGGTAATGCGCCGCGCCCGCGGCCTTGGCGAGCGTGAATTGCAGCGGATCGTTTTCCGTGGCGCACAGGATGATCACCGGCTTTTGCGCCGGCGCGAGGTCGGCCGCGCCGCGCAGGAAATCGAGCGCGCCCATCGCGGGGAGATCCCAGTCGAGCAGCACGGCGTCGACCTTCGTCGCGCGGCAATCGTCGAGGCCCTTGGCGGCCGATTCCGCCTCACGCGGGGCGACCGACAGTTCCTTCAGGATGCGCGAGGCGATCTCGCGGATAATCTCGGAATCTTCGAGAATGAGGCAGGTTTTCATGGCGGCGCGAGACCCCTTGTTTGGAAGGAATCCTTGCCAGCGCTTCCTTAGCCCGCCGTTAACGCAATCCCGCCTTCAGTCCTGAACCGGGCCGAAAAGGCGACAAACCCCTCCCCGGTTTCCACCTCGACGCCGCCGCCGGCGGCGCGCGCGGCGAGGCCGGTGAGGTAATGCGGGGCGAATTTCGGTTTCAGCTCGGCGCTGTCGCCCTGTAAGGCGCGGATCATCTCTTCCTGCACGATGATGCGCCCGCCCGAGACGCGGACCGCGTAGCCGCCGCGACCGCCCTCAACGACGACATCGCCCCCGCGCGGGGCGCAATCCGCCCCCGCCAGCGCCAGAATGAGCAACGCCTTCACTTCGTCTTTCGGCGCATAACCTGGCGCGATCCGCCAGTCGAGTTTGGCTTTCGACCACGCGAACATGGCGCTTAGAGCGCCGTGCGCTTCCTCAAAGGGAAGTTCAGCGCCCATGCCGCCCGACGCGCCATAAGCAAGGCGCGCATATTTGAGCAGCGCCACCGACTTCTCGGCGCTCGACCGGATGAGGTCGATCGCGGCCTCCTGCATCGATGAGTCCATCGACGGATCGGCGAGCACCTCAAGGCCCGAAGATAACGCGCCGACCGGATTGATGAGATCATGGCACAGCCGCGACGACATGAGCGCTGAGAGCGAAACGGCGTCGAGATCGGCGGAGACGCGAACGGACATAAAAAAGGGGCCCCGGGTTTAGGGGCCCCTTATGGATGATTCGGCGGTTAACGAATGGTTACGATCGCGGCTCAGGGCTTTTTCATCCAGCCGCCTTCCGGCGTCTGGATGCAGTGGCCTGACGGCGCCCCGTTCAGAAGTCGCTCGGCCGTCACCTGCGCGGCCTGCTCGATCGTCACGCCGTTACGCGCGGCGAGATCGGCGTAAACAGCTTTGCGCTGCTGATTGACGGAGCGGACTTCGCGCCGCAGCGCTTCGTCGGCCTTGGCGTTGTCGATGACGCCGAGATAGCCGTCGGTCTGTTCGCCGACGATGCACCTGGCTTTCGCCGCGTCAATCGCCGCCGGCGCCGCAACGGCCGGCGCCGCCGTCAGCGCGAGCGCGGTGAAAAGAGTTCCTGCAAGGATTTTTTTCATGACGTCCGTCCTTTCGACGATGCGCTAGAAGATGTCGGGGTTGTTGGCGATCAGGTCCTCGACTTCCTTGTCGAGTTTGATGCGGACTTCCTGATCGATCTTGACGTTGAGATTGATTTCGATGGGTTTGTCCGGCGCTTCGATCTTCGCCGTGACGCAGCCGACCAGCGCGAACGCCCCTGCCGCGCAGTAGGTCGCAAGCCCGGCCGCCCGGGATTGTCCGATAGATGTCATCATGCCCGCCCTCGCCTAGCTGAACTCTGTTCCCACACGTCCTACCATGCTTCGCGCCGGTGTCGAAAGTGCGGCCGAAACCGGCCTTGGCGGCCGCAATTCTGCGCAACTGCGCGATCCATGCCTACTCTTCCGGCGGTCTCGG
>CAZNXR010000189.1:0-5254 GCA_964576815.1 uncultured Caulobacterales bacterium
GCATGCCCGCCTCCGCCTCTTCAGGGCCGGCGGAAAAAATGCCGACGATCGAAGCCGCCTTTTCGGGATCGTTCATGATGTCGGCGAAGCGCCGGCCGGCTTCCGTCGCGCCGACAATGGCGATCCGGCGCGAGAAGACCCCCCCCTCGCGAATGGCGCGCCGGAGAACGGCGGCGGCGACGATGCGGGCGCCGACGAGATAGACGGCGACGGCGCCGGTCCAGGCGAACAGCCAGGTGCGCGAAAACTGCTCGGAGACTTTGAGCGCAAAGCCGAAAGCGATGAGGCCGAGAACGATCAGCGCCCAGCGCGCGACGACGGCGCGCATCGACCGGCTCGATGAGCGAACCGCCTCGAATTCGTAGAAGCCGTCGCGGCGGAGCAGCGAGGTGAGCCCGGTCGCGCCGACAATGCCGACAGCGGCATAGGCCTGCCAGTCGTACTCAACGCCCCGGAAAAAGTAATGGTAAACCTCGGCGACCGCGACGGACCCGACGATGATCGCCAGAAAATCCGAGAAATGGACGAGATCGCCGTAAAGCGCGCGCGAAAAAGGCGCACGGCGCTGGCCCTCAGCGGCCAGGGGCGCGTCGGCGAATTTCGGCGCTTCACTCAAACCCAACTCAGCCACTGGCAAGGCGCTCCCTCAAAACTCGCCTGCTAGGCGTGCCTTTAGCACGCCGCTTGCGAAGAAACAGTAAGTTCGCGGGCCAATCCCACAATTTTTTTGCAGCGCAGCAGGAACTGCGCCGCCGGGACTGGACCCGGAAACCGTTCTGTGGCGTGAAGATTGCCATGCAATTTGCGGGTAAGGCGGCGGGCCCCGCCAGCCGCAGCGTGGTGTCAGAAAGCGGGTTCGCCGGCCATGTCGAAGCAGTTTGCGACATTTTATGTCTCGTGGCGGGACTCGAAGAAGCGTCCGTTCCTGTTCGACGGTAACGAGGCCGATCTCGGCCGCGCCGCCGCCGACGCGCTGGAGATCAAGCTGAACGAACTTGCCGAGGGCGGCTGGATTGTCGATCGCATCGTGCCGGCGAACGGTTTCACTCCGCGCCAGTCGTCCGCCTTTACAATCATTGCCTTCAAATAGGGCGGCGAGCGCCCCGGAGACCCGATGCGACAGGACCCTGACAGCGCCTTGCTGCTCGAAATGGAGCGCCTTGCCCTCGAAGCCGGGGCGAAGGCGATGGCGATCTATGCCAGCCCCTTCGCGGTCAGCGCCAAGGGCGACGCCTCCCCCGTCACCGAAGCGGACCGGATCGGCGAAGAGATCATCATCGCCGGGCTTATGGCTTTTGCGCCGGGCGTCCCGATCCTGGCGGAGGAGGCCGCCTCCGGCGGGGCGATCCCCGATCTTGGGCGCGAGTTCTTTCTCGTCGATCCCCTCGACGGCACCAAGGAGTTCATCACCAAGACCGGCGAATTCACCGTCAACATCGCGCTCGTGCGCGACGGCGCGGCGGTGCTCGGCGTCGTTTATGCGCCCGCGATTTCGAAGCTCTATGTCGGGCGCAAGGGCGCGGGCGCCTTTCTCCGCCGTCCCGGCGACGGCGCCGGCGCAGAGCTGATCCGCGCGAGGACGGCGCCCATGGAAGGGCTCGTCGCTGTCGCCAGCCGCAGCCACCGCGGGCCGGAGACCGACGACTTCCTCAGCACGCTGAAGATCGCCGATTTCGCCGCCGCCGGCTCTTCGCTCAAATTCTGCCTGATCGCCGAAGGCCTCGCCGACGTTTATCCGCGGCTCGGCCGGACGATGGAGTGGGACACGGGCGCAGGCCAGGCCGTGCTCGAAGCCGCCGGCGGGCGCGTCGTCGAATTCGAAAACGGCGCCGCGCTCCGCTACGGCAAAAAGGAGCGCGGCTTCGACAACCCCCATTTCATCGCCTGGGGCGCATAAGGCGCCGAGCGAACAAGCTGAATCGCCGGTTTTTCGAAACCCGGCGCGACTGCGCAAAATCTAGGCGGTCTTGCGCCCGCGCACCGCAAGGGCGCCGAGCCCGGCGAGAAAAACCCACGCGGCGGCGGGCAGCGGGATCGGCGCGGCGAGTTCCGCCAGGTTTGCGCGAAGTTCCCCGCCCGGGATCTCAACCGAGTGAATGTTCGTGTAGCCAAGGCCGTTCGCAAGGCCCATCAACAACGCCATCATGGCGCCCGAGGCCGTACCGCCGTTCGCGGCGAGGAAGGCGGCGTTGTACGTCGCGTCAAGCGTCAGATCGACCGTCTGGTCGATCACGCCGCTCGGCGCCGGAACAGCCGGAAGAAAAGCGCCGAAGCCGATCGCGACGCCGGCGTTGGCGCTGGTCGCCGCGCAGCAGTGAAGATGCGCGTCGATCGTATTGGAAGTGAGGCCGGACCAGTTGGTGTTGAAGCGCAGCGTTTGCGCGGTCGTATCGACGGTGATGATTGATGTTCCCGTCCCGGTCGATCCGTTGGGTGGGTTCTCGTTCGCGCCTGAAAGACCGCCGCTGTAGACAATAATCGCGGCGGACGCGGCGGCGGGCGCAAGCAAGGCGAGGAGCCCTGACATCAGGGCGGCGACGGATTTCATGGCGGCTCTCTCCACAACGGACCGCCCCCCTGCCTGACAGCCTGCTCCCCGGATGCGGCAATTTCATGTAAATTTGAGGTAATGTCCGGGTGTTCATGATCCGTATGAGGATCGCCGCAATGCAAAACGGCGGCCCGAAGGCCGCCGTTTCGCCTTTGCTCCGCTCGCGGAGGTCTTAGAACCGGAAGCGCGCCGTCACGCCGATGGTGCGCGGCTGGTTCGTGTGAAAGCCGAGCCGCGCACGCCCGCCCCGTTCGCGGTCGAAGGCGAGAAGCGCGTTCTCGTCCGTGATGTTATTGATGTAGGCGAGGAGCGACCAATCCTCGAAATCGATCCCCGCCGTCAGGTTGACGATCTGATAATCGGGAAGTTCGAGGTCGAGCACCGTCGCATCGAGCCCGGTCGCGCCGCCGAAGGGGAGCCCCGAAACGAAGCTGCGCGGGTTATCTTCCTGATCGCCCGGCTGCGTGAAGCGGGTTCCGACATGCTGGAACGTCGCCGCGATGAAGGCGTCATGCGATCCGATGTTGAAGTCGTAGGACGCGGTCGCCGCAATCTGGAACTGCGGCACCGAGGCGAGGCGATTGCCTTCGCGCACGCCGCCGATGACGTCGTTCGGATCCAACGTCGTGTTATTCGGCAGGGTCGAGTCGAATTCCGACTGGAGCCAGGCGCCGGCGAGCGTCAGCGCAAGGCCGGAAACCGGCTGGTAGCCGAGTTCGAATTCGACGCCGAGCGTATGCGCGTCCGGCACGTTGAACGAGATCCGCGACGAGCAGGAGCCGGCGTCGACCGTCACCTGAAGGTTTTTCACGTCGTTGTAGAATCCGGCGATGTTGGCGGTGATCGGACCGCTTTTGTATTTGACGCCGCCTTCATAGTTCCAGAGCGTCTCGTCGTCATAGTCCTGGAAGCCGCCGAACAGCGCGAGGTCGTCCGGCGTGCAGAGCGGCGTATTCAGCGGGTCGTTGACGCCGCCGAGACGGAAGCCCTTCGACGCTTGCGCATTGACTTGCAACGCGTCCGATAGGGCGTAGCTCAGGATGAACCGCGGCGCGAAGCCGTCCGACGACGTTTCATCGATGACGCCGGCGTCTCCGTTGGCGAAGAGGCCGCCGGTCGTGATCGTCCTGATTTCCGAGAAGTCATAGTAGCGCGCGCCGGCGGTCACGTCGAAACGGTCCGTGAGCGCGAGCGTGCCTTCGGCGAACACCGCGAACTGCTCGATATCGTAGGGGAGATCGGAGTTGAACGGCGAGTTCGCCGGGAAGCCGTTGGCCACGGCCGCGGAGGTGCCTGCGCCAAGCACGGCGTCGGTAAAGGCGTCATAGCCGGGCGTCGGCAAACGCTGGGAATAGTCGCGATCGATCTCGGTGTAGAAAACGCCGAGCAGCCAATCGAGACGGCTCTCATAGTTGGAAGCGATGCGCGCTTCCTGCGTGAAAGTTTCCAGATTCGTGCGATCGACGAGGTTCGACGGCAGCAGGACCGCGGCGCCCGGATAACCGAGATCAACCGACACCGACCCGGTCAGCGCCGACGCATCCCGGCTGACGAGGATGTCCCTGTTCGTCCAGCTGGTGACCGAGGTGAAGACGACGGGGCCCGTATCCCATTCGACCGTCACGTCGCCGATCGTTGTCTGGTCGCGGAACTGTTCCCGGAGAAGGAGAAACTGCTCGCGCTCGTCGAACGTCACCGCAGGGCGCATCGTCGTAAACGGGTTGGCGAAGAGATTGAAAACTTCCTGGCGGTTGAACCCGTCGACATCGACGTCCTGATACACGAAGCGCGGCGTAATCGAGAGATTCTCCGTCGGCTCCCAGCGGAGCGCCGCGCGCAAGCCGTAACGCTCGCCGCCATTGACGTCCTCGGTCACCCCGCCGCCTTCGCGCAGCGCGTCGATGAAGCCGGCGTACTCCGTCCAGTAGCCGACGAGACGGAACGCCGCCTTGTCGCCGAGCGGCAGGTTGATGACGCCCTTGCCATGATAGCCGACATCGCCGCCGTCGACGACGTTGACGTTTGTCTCGACAAGGCCGGAGGTTTCGCCGAGCACCGGCTGGTTGGTGATGTAGCGGATGGTGCCGCCGATCGATCCGGCGCCGAACAGCGTGCCTTGCGGACCGCGCAGCGTTTCAACCCGATTGAGGTCGAAGAGATCGAGATCGGGCGTGAAGAGCGACAGCGAGATCACCGATTCGTCGAGATAGACGCCGACCTGTTCCTTGACGCCCGGCTGGTCGCGGACGATCTGGCCGGCCGAAACGCCGCGCAGTCCGACCTGGCTCTGGCCCGGTCCAAGGTTTTGAATCGAGAGGCCCGCGACGTTGCGGGAGAGGTCTTCGAGGTTCTGTGAGCCGGTCCTCAGAATGTCTTCCTCGGTCTGGGCATTGACCGAGAAGGGCACGTCCTGAAGCGCCTGGGCGCGCTTCGTTGCGGTGACGATGATTTCGTCGCTTTCCTGCGCCTGCGCAGCGCCGGCGCAAAGCGCGAGCGCCGCGGCGGAACCGAACAGCGCAACCGTTGCTTTTCTCATTGGGTGGTCTCCCTGATCAGACGCCTCCGACAAGGCGTTAACTGTCAGAAGACCATGGATTCTGCGGTTTTTACCAGCCAGCGCGGCTAGAACCGGTCTGAAAACCCCTCGCTTGTGGGAAACTGACAACACCAGCTTGGACGCGCGTCCAAATGACGTGGCCGAAA
>CAZNXR010000190.1:0-5250 GCA_964576815.1 uncultured Caulobacterales bacterium
CACAGTTTGCCGGCGTGACGCCGCCGATCGCGACGCACGGGATCACCGTCATCGCTGACCAGTCTTCGAGGAGCGAAACATCGGCCCGCGCCGGCGCCTCTTTCGTCCGTGTCGGGAAGAACGCGCCGAAGGCGACATAATCGGCGCCCGTTTCCGCCGCCTCGATCGCGAGATGATAAGAGGCGTGACAGGTGACGCCGATTGTTTTTCCGGGTCCGAGGAGCTTCCGCACTTCGGTTGGCCCCGTGTCCGACTGGCCGACATGAACGCCGTCCGCGCCAGCCTGCAGCGCAAGGTCAGGCCGGTCATTTATGAGAATATGAACATCGTGCTGGCGAGCAACGGGCAGGAGCGCCGTCGCCGCTGCGAGCACCGCTTCGTCGCTGACGTTCTTAAGGCGAAGCTGAAGGCAGGCGACGGGCGCTACTGACAGCGTTTCATCAAGCGCGCCCGCAAAGGCGGAAAGATCGACGATTGCCGGCGGCGTGATGAGGTAGATCTGGCGCGCGTCAGTCATGGCGCCGTCATAGACGGGCCAAGCGCGCGAAATCTAGGCTCAATTCTTAATCAGGACGCCAGGCAATCGCCAATTTACGTCGGGGGTGCTTGCCTGCCTCCGCGCTCGGATCGACAATCGCATCATGAGGAAAGCGGACGGCAGCGCAGGCGATGCGGACTATGGCGCCATCGGGAAAACCTATGCCCGTTTCCGTCAGCCGGATCCACGCATCGCCGCCGCGATCCACGCAGCCCTCGGCGACGCCCGTCGCATTATCAATGTTGGCGCCGGCGCCGGCTCATACGAGCCTGCCGATCGCGATGTCACGGCAGTTGAACCATCGGCTACGATGCGCGCGCAGCGTCCGCCTCACCTCACGACCGCGATCGATGCGACGGCGGAAAATCTGCCTTTTCCGGACAAAACATTCGAAGCGGCGCTGGCGTCTGTAACCATCCATCAGTGGTCCGATCTGCCGCGCGGCCTTTCAGAGCTGCGGCGGGTTACGCGCGGACCGATCATCCTAGTTGTGGCCGATCCAGACCGCCTGCGCGACTTCTGGCTCAATCACTATGCGCCAGAGGTGCTAGCCCAGGAATCGCGCCGATTCCCCGCAATCGCCCTGATCAGCGCGCTGCTGGGAGGCGAAATTCGCGTGCAAGCCGTCCCCATCCCGTTCGACTGCAAAGACGGCTTCAATGAAGCGTATTACGGCCGTCCCGAAATGCTGCTTGACGCGCCGGCGCGTTTGGCTTGCTCGTCGTGGAGTTTCGTATCGCCGGAGGTCGTGGCGCGGTTCGAGCGTGAATTGCATCGCGAACTGGAGAACGGCGCATGGGATGCTCGCTGGGGCGCTCTGCGCACGCAACCGAGCTACGATGGATCGCTTAGGTTGGTGATTGCTAATTCAGTCTAGAGCTTTGGGCGATTGATAGGAATCGCCCAAGCTCTAGCTTTTCGGTGGTCGCGGCGGCTTTGCGAAAAACCGCGTTGCACTTTTGTCGCCCGCCGCTCTAGCAGAGCTCATCTTCGGGCGCTTCCAGGCAAAAGGGCTGCATTTGGCTTAAGTGCAGCAGCCCACATGGGCTCTGTTAAGCCGCCTGCGGCAGCCCGCGGCCTTCTTCCCGCTCCGTCTGGGTCTTTTTCACTTTCGGACGCAGCACCGAATGTTTCTCGTCATGAGGGATGGCGTTGTAGATTTCCGGCTTGAAGATGCCGAGCCGTTTGCGGACGTCGGCGAGCGGCTGTTCGAGCATCGCCTCGACATCGTGCTGGAGGAGGAAGTCGACATTGTCGCCCATGCGGCGCGCTTCCGCCGCGGCTCTGAGCGCCGGGTAGGACCAGCGCTCAAGCTTCAGCGCGGCAAGGCCCATGCGGATGATGAGCTTCAATCCCGGATTGCCGGTCTGGCGGCGCGTGAAGACGAGATTGCAGATCTCGCCTAAAGGGTCGCGGCCATAGCCCGTCAGCACATGCCAGAGGTCGTGATTGACCTCCAGGTGACGGAAGGCGCGGCTGAATTCCTTCAGTTCGGGAAAATCCATCAGGCCGACGCCTGCTTCTTCGGCGGCGTCGATGAGGCCCTGCGGGGTGAAGCCCGCCTCGTCCATGAAATCGACATAGGTGCGTCCGAGCGTTCCGAGCGCCATGGCGCGCAGGCGCGGAAAATCGCCGAGAATGTTTTCAAGCTTCACCGGCTCGGTCACGACCCGGCGGCCATAGGGAGTCCTGATGAAGCGGGTGAAGAGGCTCCGGGCGGAACCGCGGGAAAGGGCGGTCACGACCTCGAAAACCTGCCGAGTATCGTCCTTGTTGAGGATCAGCCTGATTGACGAGACAAGTGCGTGAAACGGGCGGTATTTCGCCGACGGGGGCGTTGCATAGCCATCGACCAAGACGAAATCTTTCGGGTCGAGATCGAAACGGGGCTTCTGCGGCATGGGTCACCCTCTTGGCGGCGTTCTGGCTCTTGCGGCCCTTATTACACTGACCGGTTTACTTTCAGATAACGCGGACTTCGCCCGATTTCAAGGCCGCCGATAATCGACGCCGCGGCCGAAAGGGCTCAAAATGCGGGATGCCGCCGTTCCGGGAGCCAGCCCATGCGCCCTCTCCACGTCGCCGTCGCCGTTTTGCTAGCACTCGCCGCCTGCGCGCGGGGGCCCGTCGAGGCGCCGGCGAGCACGCAGGAGGAAACTAGGACTGTCGACCGGGCGGCGATCACGGCCGGGGTTACGGCCCTCATCGAGGAATGGTCGAAGGCGGGGCAGGAAGGTCGCTATGACGACCTCAAAGCTCTTTATGCGGATGAAACGGATTTCTATTGGATCGAAAACGGGCGTGTCGCTTACGCGGACTGGGCCGCCATCGCGGCGGGCGTCGATCAGCTCGCCGCACTCAATCCGCTGTTGCGCTCTTCGGCGACAGACATTGTGGTGACGCCGCTCGGCGCTGATGTTGCTTCCTTTCGCGCGGCGGTCGAGATCGGCCTTGCTTCGGCGGAATTCAGCTTCGACTTCGAGGGCGTGTTCACCGGCGTCGCCGTCCGGCGCGAAGGCGCATGGCGATTCCTTCAAGGTCACCTCTCGAAGCCTGATGCGCCGGCGGGCGAGGGGGAATCGCGCTAGATCTGGTTGCGCGTGTTCGGGATCGCGCGCCGTCCGCGCGGTTCGCCGGCGCTGGCGCGTTCGAAAGCCTCGACGAAGAGATGACGCTGCGCATGGCTGCCGCCGGCGCGGTGGAGTTCAGGGAGCGCGCGCGCGAGCGAACCCGCGGCGCGTTCACAGTCGCCCTTCGCAAATGCGATCACGCCCTCCGCGGCGGGCATGCCGACGCCGCGCCAGAAATCCTTGCAAGGAGCGGGCGCGGCTTCGGCGTGCGCCTTGAGGGATTCCATGAAGGCGCACGCCTCGCCCGGCGCGCCGGCGCGCGCGAGCGCAAAGAGGTAATGAAGGTCGTGAAAGGGAAGGATGTGCTCGCCCGCGCGCCGGCGCACCTGCTCGACGACCGGCGTCCATCGCTGGCCGACATCGAGCCCTCGCATTTCAAGGCGCCACAGCATGGACACGGCGCCGATCTGCTCCTGCGGAAACTCCGGCCAGGCGCCCCATAAGCGCTCGTCGTAAATGCGCAGCGCTTCATCCTCGCGGCCGAGCGCCAGCCGGAACAGCGCCGCATGCCACCAATTATGGTCGCGGATGAAAACGCCCTTCCTCTCCCAGGTGTGCGAACAGTGGTCGAGCCAGCGCACCCCGTCGCGCGCACGCCCTTGCGTCTCCATCACATGCGCGACGGCGTGATGGGCCCAAGCGTCGTCGATCGCCAGTTCGGTCGCGTAAAGGCCCGCATCCTCGGCTTCGTCAAGGCGATGGTTCTGTTCGAGCCCGAAGGCGTAAAGGCCGTTGGCGTATGGCTCGTTCTCGAAGACGATGCGCGCGCGCTCGCCGAATCTGAGAAGCGCCGCCTGATCGCCGAGATTGAAGGCGTGATACTGCCCCCATTTGATGGCGCAAAGATCGGCGGGCCAGCGCACGGTCAGCGTGTCGAGCAGGTCAAGCGCGCGCCAGTAATCGCGCTCCGCCCATGCCTCGACGGCGGCGCAGAAATACCGCTCGCGTTCGGATGCAAGGGGCTCCGCCGCGCGCATGCGGGCGAGATAAGGCCGGGCGTGCGCCCAGCCTTCCGCGCCCTCGAACGCGAGGTGAAGCGCGGCGGCGTGCGCGTTGAGGAGCGCGGCTTCGGGCGTCCTGTCGGCGACGGCGAAAAGATCGCGCAGCTTCGCGCCGTATGAAAGAAACTCGCGCACATAGGCGTCATAGCCCGCGCTCGCGTCAGCGCCTGCGCCGGTGATCGAAAGGCCGAAGCGGTCCTTGGAGGTCATGGGGCGCGGTTTGAGCACGGGTCATGGGCGCCGGGAAGCGGCGCGGCGGTCACACAAAGTCACGATCGGTTGCTGAAAACGAAACCGCCCGCGTTTTGGGCGCGGGCGGTCCGGCAGATCGGTGAGACTAGCGCTTACTCGCTGCGCATGATCCCGAGAATGTTCAGGATGTGCACGAACAGCGTCACGAACGACCCGTACAGGGCGAAGGCGCCGAAGATCGACGCGCGGTCGTTCGACGCGCCGCCTTCGCGATACATCTCCTTGATCATCTGCGTCTCGAAGGCGGTGACCGCCGAGAAGACGAGGACGACGCCGCCCGAGGTGATGAGGCTCATCAGCGTCGACTTGAAGATCAGCGCGTTAAGGACGATCGCGATCAGGAGACCGATCGAGGCCATGAACAGGAACGTGCCCATGCCCGACAGGTCACGCTTGGCCGTATAGCCGTAAAGGCTCGTCGCGCCGAAGGTCGCGGCGGTGATGAAGAAAGCCTTGTAGATTTCCTGCGCCAGGCCCGCCTGGTTGAAGAAATACAGCATCGGCGCGATGGCGAGGCCCCAAAGGCCGGCATAGACCCAAAAGAGGCCGTGGGCGGCGACCTTCGAGCCGGAGAAAATGACGCGCGGCGCGATGAAGCCGATGCCTAGGATGCCGATGAAGGGGAGCCAGCGCATGATGCCGCCCCGCGCCAGCGTCTGCACGAATTCCGGGTTCGACGCGATGGCGAGCGACACGATGCCCGTGCCGGCGACGGCGAGCGCCATGTAGTTGTAGACGCCAAGCATGTACTGGCGCAGGCCCTGGTCGATGGCGAGGCCGCCGCTGCGGGCGACTGTCGCGCCATAATTCCTGCGGGAGTCGTTCATGG
>CAZNXR010000191.1:0-5238 GCA_964576815.1 uncultured Caulobacterales bacterium
GCGTAACGCCGTTTGAGACCTTGCTGATGAAGTTCGCCGAGGAAGTGAAAGCGAATTTCATTATTCGCGGGCTGCGCGCCGTGTCTGACTTTGAGTATGAGTACCAGATGGTCGGCATGAACCAGCGGCTGAACGACGACATCGAAACGGTCTTTCTCATGGCCGACGTCCGCTACCAGTTCATCGCTTCGCGGCTTGTAAAGGAGATCGCGCGCCTAGGCGGAGACATCGGCGGTTTTGTGCCGGCGGACGTGGCCGTGGCGCTCAAGGCCAAGTTCGCCAAGGTCTGACCGGACGGACCTCGGAACGGTAGACACGGGGGACGCAACCATTAAGACGAAAGTTCGCCGCATTCAGGGATTATGAGCGGGGCGAGTGGTAGAAGGAGCAGGGTCGTTGGTACGGAATTTAATGTGTTGCATCGCGGTTTTTGTGGCGGCGCCGTTGTCGGCGTCGGCCGCCAAGGACCCCCCGCCCAGCCCGGTGCAAAAGATTGTCGATGCCGGAGACGCCGAGTGGCGATCGATCGATCCCGAAAACCTGATCGTCGTCGATTTGCCGGCAGGGCTCCTCTATATCGAGCTACGGCCTGACCTCGCACCGAAACATGTCGAGCAGATAAGGGCCCTTGTTCGGCGCGGATTTTACGACGGCTTGACGTTTCATCGTGTGATCGAAGGATTCGTCGCTCAGGGCGGAGATCCGAAGGGTGACGGCACCGGCGGCTCGGACCTGCCGGATCTCGCCGCGGAGTTTTCTCGCGACGTCAAAGAGGTGGCGAATTTCACGGTGATCGGGCGCGACCGCCAGGCGGCGCGCGTCGGCCTCATCGACGGCGTGCCCGCGGGCGCGGAGCCGGAGTCGTTGAGGGCCATTCGGGGAGACCGGATCGTTCGCATGTGGGGCGCCCATTGTCCCGGCGTCATGTCGATGGCGCGCGCGACCGAGCCGAACAGCGCCAACAGCCAGTTCTTCCTCGTTATCGGCGATGCGCGCCACAGCCTCGACCAACGATACACCGTCTGGGGCTGGATCGTCGACGGCATGGAAAACGCAAGGCGAATTGAACGAGGCGAGCCGCCGAAGCGGCCGACCCCGATCGTCCGTATGCGGATTGCGGCGGACGTGCCGGCGGCGGAGCTGCCGAAAATCGAAGTGATGAGATCAGACAGCGCGGTGCTCAAGACTTATCTCAGGGAAGCGAACCTCGTCGATGATACGGGGTTCGTGAAGGACCTTTGCGACATAACGCCGCCGCGCCGCGTGAACGGGAAAATCGAACTATGACAAACCGGATGGTGCTGACTCTGGATACGGGCCCGGTGGTGATCGAGACGTTCCTCGACAAGGCGCCGGCGCATGTGGCGCGCATCAAGGAGCTGGCGGATTCGGGCTTTTACGACGGCCTGAAGCTGCACCGCGTGATTGACGGCTTCATGGCGCAGATGGGCTGCCCGAAAGGAAACGGCGCCGGCGGCTCCGGCAAGAAGCTGAAGGCGGAGTTCAATGACGTCTCCCATCAGCGGGGCGTTTGTTCCATGGCGCGGTCTAACGATCCGAACTCAGGCGACAGCCAGTTTTTCATCTGCTTCGACGACGCTTCCTTCCTCGACGCCAAATACACCGTGTGGGGCGCGGTCGTTGAAGGCATGGAAAACGTCGATAAGGCGCAGCGCGGCGAGCCGCCGCGCAATCCGACGAAGATCGTGAGTTTTCGCAGCGCCGCCTGACGCGGCGCCAACCACCGGCGGGGCGGAATGGATCAGGGCGTTTTGACGCGCGCGTTACAGGGCGTCTTTCAATGGCCCCGTTTCATCTTCTCCGTCATCGGCTGGGGACTTCTTGCCGTCGCATTCTTTCTCGCCATCCGCGCCGATGAGGTGCGCCGCGACTGGATTCGCATCGAAGGAACAATCGTCGAGTTCACCGGCGGGGAGTCGCAGGCGCCGGTCGTCGAATATGATGCGCCGAATGGAGAACGACGCACGATTACCGGCGGCGTTTCGACGAATCCGCGCGCCGGCAAGATCGGCGACCGCGTCCCTGTCTACGTTAATCCGGCGGATAACGAAGAAGCGCGCCTCGGGACCGCGATTGAGATGTGGTTTGCGCCGGGGATTCTCGCCGCCATGGGCGGGGTGTTCGCTCTCATCGGAACTTTCGCAGGGGGCGGCGTCGGCGCAGGCCGTCTGCCAGGGCAGTTAGGCGCGCGCCGCATCCGTGAATTGCGGGAAACGGGCGACCGCGTGATGGCGCGCGTCGCCGCAATCGTGCCGCAAGGGGCGATAGCCGCGTCGCGCGTTCCGGCCCATTGGCGGATTCAAGCGACTTGGCGCGACCGCGACGGCGCCGCCCGGACGTTCATCAGCCAACCCATCGCCGTCGATCCCTCGCCGCACATAAACATCGGGGATGAGATCGGAGTCTACATCGACCGCCAGAACCCGAGGGTTTACGCCTTCGATTTTTCGATGCTGCCGTTCGGCGGCTAATCGTCTGCTTCTGCGGGCGCAGCGCCGCCAGACTTTGCGGCGCAAAAATTCGCTGGCCGCAGGTTGACGATGCGCCGGCGCTGCTAAAGATCGCTCCTCGGATGAGCCAAGGCCCCGCTAATGCCGAATTGTCGCCAGATTACGCCGTTCCTTCATGTGCCCGATCTTGAGGCCGCGATCGCCTGGTTCGCACTCATCGGCTTTTCGCCGAGAACCAGAATGGATTATTACGCCTATGTTGAGCGTGAGGGCGTCGGCGTGCGGATCGTCGAGTCGACGAAGGAAGACGGCACGCCGTTCGAACCGCACCGGGGCTTCGCCTACTATGTCGATTGCGAGGATGTCGACGCCATCGTGCGCGAGTGCCTGCTGCGCCTGAAGGCGGCTGGCGTCAAGACAATCGGTCCCGTCGATCAGGTCTACAACCAGCGTGAATTCATCATCGAGGCGCCCGACGGCAACATGCTCGTATTCGGCCAGCCGATCGTCCGGCGGTGACACGGCCTGAGGCTTTCCCTCGCCGGGGAAAGTCGATTAAGCCTTGGCGGCTTTCCTTTGGGGCCGTCTGCCGTGAGCGTCGCCTGTCTCGCCATAGTCTTGCTTCAGTCCGGCGCCGATGAAATCGTCGTGTCGGGGGAACGCCGAGCGCAGGTCGCCGCTGAAACCCCGCTCAGCGTATCGACGCTGCAAGGCGAGGACATCGTCCGGATCGCCGCCGACCATCCGGCGGAGGCGCTGAACCGGGCGGCGGGCGTTCTCATCCACCGCGGCAACGGTCAGGAACACCTGACTGCGATCCGCTCACCGGTGCTTACCGGGGGAGCAGGGGCGGGATCGTTCCTCTTTCTCGAAGACGGCGTGCCTTTGCGATCGGCTGGATTTGCGAATGTCAACGAACTGCTCGAAGCGCATTCCGAGATCGCGGGCCGGATCGAGATCGTGCGCGGCCCGTCCGGCGCCGCCTACGGCGCAAACGCGATCCACGGCGTAATCAATGTCATCACACGCGAGGCGGGCGAAGGGCTCGGCTATTTTCTCGATACCAGCGCCGACACGATCGGACGCGTGAAGGGTCGCACCTTCGTTTCAGACACCTTCGGAAATCACGGGCTCTTCGCCGGCCTCTCGGTTCTCGACGATCCCGGCTACCGCGCAGAGAGCGGCGCCGATCAGCAGAAGCTGACGCTGCGGCACGACTGGCGCGGCGACAGCGTAAGCGTTTCGACCATCGGCGCCTTATACAATCTCAATCAGGAGACGGCTGGGTTCGTAGAAGGACCGGCCGCCTATCGCGACGCAACGCTGCGGCGACAGAACGCAAATCCGAATGCCTTCCGCGACGCCAAGGGCGTGCGGCTCCTTAGCCGCATCGACGCGGCGTTGACGGACGATCTCACTTTGTCGGTGACGCCGTTCGCGCGCGCCAATGACATGACGTTCCGACTGCATTTCTTCCCGAGCCAGGCGCTTGAGTCGAACGCGCACTGGAGCGCCGGCGCCCAGAATGCGCTTTACTGGGTTGCAGACCGACGACTGTCATTCATCGCCGGACTCGATTTTGAATTCACGAAGGGCGACCTGTCGGAAGTGCAGGAAATTCCGACCGTCGGGACGTTCACGCAAGGCGTTCACTACGATTATAAAGTTGAGGCGCTCTCCGTCTCGCCCTTCGTCAGCGCTACCGCGGAATTAGCGCCGCGGTTTTCCGCGACCGCTGCGGCGCGGCTCGACTACACCCGGTACGATTACGACAATCTGACGGCGGACGGCGCTGTCGGCCGTTTCCTGAGGCCCGCTGACCGCGTCGATGAATTTACGACGGTAAGCCCGAAATTTTCACTGAGCTACGACGCCGCCGAAGCGCTCGTTTATGCGAGCTATGCGCGCGGCGCGCGCCCGCCGCAGACGACCGATCTCTATCGCCTGCAGATCAACCAGACGCTTGATCCTGCTCGCCCTGAAACGATCGACGCCTTCGAACTCGGCGTCAAAGGCGCGCGCGGGGCGTTGCGATATGAAGCCGCCGGCTACTTTATGTGGAAGCGCAACTTCTTTTTCCGCGACGCCGACGGCTTCAACGTCAATGACGGGCGCACGCGCCATGTCGGCGGCGAGGCGGAGATCGGCGCCGATTTGCCGCTCGGCTTCTCTGTCGATGCGCAGGCAAGTTACGGACGCCACAGCTATCGTTTCGACCGGCCGGTCCTAAGCGCGCCGCAGGCGAGCGAAGCGATTTCCTTGGGCGACGCTGTCGATACCGCGCCGCGCTGGATCGCCGGCGTGCGCGGTCGTTGGACGTCGCGCGATGACAAGTTCGAGGCCGAGCTCGAATGGCTGCATCTCGGCCGCTATTTCCTTGATGCGGCGAACTCCGCGACTTATCCGGGCCATGACCTCTTGCACCTGCGCGCCCAATGGTCGGCGACAGAGCGGCTCGCGCTGACCTTCGCCTTGCGCAACGTGCTTGATACTCTCTACGCCGAACGCGGCGATCTCGCCTTCGGCAATGAGCGGTATTTTCCCGGCGAGGAACGCACCGCCGCGTTCGGCATCAGGATAAAGGGATGACCGAAAAGTTCTCGCCTCCGGAATTCGGCGCTCCCATGGCGCCGGCGAATCCTTCGGCTGAGGCGCGTCGTCTGCTCGCCTTGCGGCGCTCGTTGTCGCCGGACTTGATGCAGGAGCCGGGACCGGACGCGGCGGCGCTGGAAGCGATCCTCGAGATTGCGGCGCGCGTTCCGGATCA
>CAZNXR010000192.1:0-5204 GCA_964576815.1 uncultured Caulobacterales bacterium
GTCACCTGCCCCTGGCATGGCTGGCAGTATCGGCTCGAAGACGGCGTCTCGCCGCCCCCTTATTCGGAACGGGTTGCGACCCACGATGTGAAACTTTCGGACGCCGGCCGCGTGCTTGTCCATGTAAAGAAGAACCCGCTTGGACAAGCAGGCGCGTTCATCGAAACGGGGACGGCGCCATGACATTCAACCGCGGCGTCATTCCCCCGGTCGGTGACGATGACATGTTCATCGGATGGGCAAAGGCGCCCGCGGTCGATCGTCGCTTTCTGCTCGCTGCGATGCCGTTGACGCTCGCCGGTACGACAGGGCTCGGCTGGCTGGTCGCAAACGAGATCGGCGACCCGGGCGCCGGACGATGGGAACAGGGCGCGACCCATGTCGTCGAGGGCGTGCTTGCCGCAAAGCCTTATCCCATGATCCGCGTCGCGGATGAGACCGCGCCCTTCGGCATGCGCAGCGTGCTGATCGTCGCGCAAGGCAAATGCACCGGCGCGCTGAAGCTCGCCGATCTCGACGGTAAGCCGGTGAAGGCGTCCGGGGTTCTCATCGCGCGCAATGAGCGGCGGATGCTTGAAGTGCCGCTAAGCGTCAATCGCTGGCTTGAACCTTTGCCCGTCACCGGCGGCGTCGCGCCGCTCGCGGCGCCGGCCGCCGAAAATCTAGGCCGCGTCCGCCTCTCGGGGCAGATCATGGACTCCAAATGCTTCTTCGGCGTCATGCGCCCCGGTCATGGGAAAACGCACAAGGCATGCGCTGCGCTTTGCATCCGCGGCGGCGTTCCGCCGTCTTTCTGGGCGCGCGACGCGCAAGGCCGGGAAAGCGTGTTGCTGATGACTGACGCCCGCGGCGCGCCCCTCGCGGAAGCGATCCTGCCGCTTGTGGCCGATCCCGTTGCAGCGGAGGGAGAAATCGTGCGCGTCGGCGACCTCTTGCAGTTCAGGGCGGATGCAGCGGATTATCGGCGCGTTTGAGGGAGAGAGAAATGAAACTGAAATTCGCCGGCGGGCTGACGATCGGCCTTATCGCGGGCGCCAGCCTTGGCGCGCTCGCGCATGAAGAAATCGCCAAGTTGCCGTCCCGCCCCGCCGGCTCGAACGAAGTGCTGAAAGAGAAGCTCGACAGCGCGCCGGGACTCGAAGTCGTCATCTCCGACGTCGTCATTCCCCCCGGCGCGCAGGTGCCGCGCCATTATCATCCGGGTGAGGAATTTCTCTATCTGATCGAAGGAACGGCGACCCATATCGAGGAGGGCGCGGCGAACCGCGATCTCAAGGCTGGTGACGCCATGGTGATTCGCATCGGAAAAATCCATGCGCCGAAAGCCGGCCCCGAAGGGGCCCGCGCGGTCGTCTTCCGCGTGCATGTCGAAGGCGAGCCGGAGCGTGTGCTGCTGCCCTGAAGAGTAAACTTCAGAAGTAGGACAGCCACCAATCCTTGCGACGCCGCTTCACGCCCGCGAACCAACGGCAGAGCGGATAGAGCACGGCAAGCACGACGATCCACGCGAGATAGACGCCCGGAAGACTGAAGCCGAGGCCTTCAAGCTTCTGCGGCGCGGTGAAAGCGTTGATGAGGTAATTGAACAGCCCGCCGACCTCGCGGCCCATGGCGGCGTTCGCCGCAATCGCAAGGGCATGCACCACATAGATATGCAGCACATAGAAGAAGAGCGGCACGGCGCCGAAGGCGAGCAGCGCCTTCGCCGGCGCGCCCTTCAGCCTTGAAAGCAGGGGCAAGAGGAGGGCCGAAATCCCGAGCGTGACGAGCAGGAACGCGAGCGACGGCGGATATTTCTGCACATTGAAAAACGCCATCACCTGCGCGCCGATTGTCGATTGGCTGCGCCAATCGCCGGCGGCGCTGTAATTCCCCGTTTCAGCGGCGATCGCCGGCTCACCATAAAGGCCGGTGAAGCGAAGGATGAAAAACAGCGCCAGCATTCCCGCGCCGATCAACAGCAATTTGCGGTCGCGCGTCGCCGCCGGCTCGACGAACAACGGACCGGCGCCGTAGCCGACAGCCATCACGCCGATCCAGGGAAGGATCGGATAGGCGGCAAGCCCGATCGGCTGCGCGCCGACAAAGATCGGCCCGCCCTCGTGAAGGAAAGTCCACAGCAGTGACGCGCCGCCGAATTGCTGCGGCGTCAGCGGACCTAAAAGGTTGTGGCCGAAAACGATGATGAGACCGATGCCGAGCACGGCGGCGCGCGGCAACAATGTGAGGCCGGCAAGCGCGATCATCGACCAGCCTATCGCCCAGATGACCTGCAGGAAGAACGGGTAGGGAAAGCCGAACGACCACCCGAAACTGAGAATCGTGATTTCAAGGAAAATCAGCCACAGCCCGCGCGTCAGCAGGAAGCGCGACAGCGCCGCGCCAGACTTGCCCTTGCGCGCCTGCAGATAGGCCGAGAGCCCGGCGAGGAAGACGAAGGTCGGCGCGCAAAGATGCGTGATCCACCGCGTCAGATAAAGCGGCGGCGTCGTCGTCAAAGGGTTCAGCGGATCGGACAGGAAACCGCCGAAAAGGAAGTAATCGCGCACATGGTCGAGGGCCATCAGCACGATGACGAGCCCGCGCAGCAAGTCGAGTTCCGTCATGCGCGGTGTCGGGGTCGATGGCGCGGCGGCCGAGGCGGTCGTCATCAGCGTTGGGCTCACGCTCACTTCAGTCCGGCGTGCGTTGCCTGAGGCAGCCGCCGAGGCGCAAGGGGTTTATCGACGAAGCGAGTCCGGAGGGAGCGGTCTCGATGATGACGCCGCACAGCGTCGCCTCGCCGGCGGCCGGCTGGAAACGCTGGCTCGGCATTTTCGTGATAAAGCGGCGCATCGGCTCGGTCTTCTCCATGCCGATGACGCTGTCATAGTCGCCGCACATGCCGATGTCGCTCATATAGGCGGTGCCGCCGGAGAGAACGCGGTCGTCCGCGGTCGGCGTGTGCGTATGCGTGCCGACGACGGCGGTGACGCGGCCGTCGAGATAATGCCCCATAGCCTGTTTCTCGCTCGTCGCCTCGGCGTGAAAGTCGACGATGATCGCGTCGGCGTCGCGGCCGAGCTTTGCGCCGGCGATGGCGGCGTCGATCGCCGCGAAGGGATCGTCACAAGGGTGCATCTCGACCTGGCCCTGCGCATGGAGGACCAGAACCTGACGTCCGTCCTTCGCTTCGAACAGGCCTGCGCCGCGTCCGGGATTCGTCTTCGGGAAATTCAGGGGTCGGAGCAAACGCGGCTCCGTGCGGAAGACGTCAATCTCGTCGCGCTGGTCGAAGGCGTGGTTGCCGGTCGTCACGACATCGGCGCCGGCGGCGATCAGCGCCTCGACGATCTCCGCCGTGACGCCGAAGCCGCCGGCGGCGTTCTCGCCGTTGACAATGACGAAATCGAGGGCGAAGCGGCGCTTCAGCGCAGGCAGCTGCTCGGTCAGCGCCTTGCGCCCTGACCGGCCGACGATGTCGCCGAACACTGCGATTTTCACGACAGCCTGTCTTTCAGCCCGCGCGCCTCGATCGCCTCGCGTTCGGTGACGATCATGTCGATGCGCTGATCGGTTTTACCGAACGGCATCTTCTCGACCTCCTGCGCGCCGAAGGCGTAGCCGACCGCCAGAACGTCGTGCTCGCCGCGCAGCGCGGCGAGCGTGCGGTCGTAAAAGCCCCCGCCATAGCCGAGCCGCTTTCCGTCGCGCGTGAAGGCGAGGAGCGGCGTGACGATCAGCATCGGTCGCATTTCCGGCGCCGCGTCGGACGGCGTCATCACGCCGTAGCGGTCGGGCGAGAGCGGGTCGCCGTCGCGAAACGCGCGGAAGGTGAGAGGCCCCCGCTTTTTCGGCGTGACAGGCAGCGCGATCCTGAAGCCGCGCTCGATCAGCGCGGCGGCGAGCGGCTTGGTGTCGAGCTCATCCTTCATCGGATGATAGAGCGCGACCGTCGCGCCCGGCGGAATCGGCACATGGTCCATAAAAACGCGCGCCGCGTGACGCCCGGCGTCCGGGCGCGCCTTCGCCGCTGCGCGCCGCTCGGCAGCCATCCGCAGACGGAGGATTTCCTTCGTCGCGAAACCGGGCGCCATCGGCGGCAGGACGGGAATCAACTCGACCTCGACTTCAAAAAAACCAAGCGCCGCCCTGGCCGTTGGACGAATCGTTCGCCCTGGACCCTAAGGACCAGGTGGGCGCCGCGTGATGGAAACCAAGGGTCTCCGCCAGAGGCAGCTCCCGTTCTGTGAGATACGGCCCCGGGGAAGTTCGCCCTGACGCGCCGGGCAGCCACCGGGACATAGGCGCGGCGCGCGCGGGCGTAAAGAGGCGGGCCCGCCGGCGCTGCGAATTCCCTTCGTCGTCAGAAAAGCCCTTCAATCTCGCCTTTGTCATTCACGCTGATGCGCTCGGCGGCGGGCGTCTTCGGCAGGCCGGGCATCGTCATGATCTCGCCGCAGATCGCGACGACGAAGCCGGCGCCGGCGCAAAGGCGCGCCTCGCGCACGTGCAACACATGGCCTTCAGGCGCGCCGAGGCGCGCGGGGTCGTCCGAAAAACTCATCTGCGTCTTCGCCATGCAGACGGGGAGGTCGCCGAAGCCGAGCTTTTCGTAACTGCTGAGCGCGCGTTCGGCGGCGAGCGAAAAATCAACGCGGGCTGCGCGGTAGATTTTCTCCGCGACCGTTTCGATCTTCGCCTTCAAAGGCGATGCGTCAGGGTAGAGGGGATGGAATTTCGCGGCGCCGCTGTCAACAAGCGCGACGACGGCGCGCGCGAGATCTTCAGCGCCCGCCGAGCCTTCCGCCCAGTGCCGGCAGACGATGACGTCGGCGCCGGCGCGCGCTGCGGCGGCCTTAATCTCCGCAAGTTCAGCGGGCGTATCGGAGTTGAACTGGTTGACGGCGACGACGACCGGCACGCCGAAACCGCGCACATTCTCGATATGGCGGGCGAGATTGACGGCGCCGGCTTTCACCGCCGCCACATGCTCCGTAGACAGATGATCTTTGGCGACGCCTCCGTTCATCTTCAACGCGCGAACGGTCGCGACGATGACGGCGGCCTTGGGCGACAGGCCCGCTTTGCGGCATTTGATGTTGAAGAACTTCTCCGCCCCGAGATCGGCGCCGAAGCCGGCTTCCGTCACGACATAGTCGGCGAGGGCGAGGCCTGTGCGCGTCGCGATCACGGAATTGCAGCCATGCGCGATGTTGGCGAAG
>CAZNXR010000193.1:0-3541 GCA_964576815.1 uncultured Caulobacterales bacterium
TTGAGGCTGATGCGCGTGCGGAAGCAATCTTCCAGCACGGTCTCCGGCAATCCCTTCAGCATCGCTACGCGCGTTGCAAGCGCCGCTTCGAAATCAAGCTCGCCGCGCATCGCCCGCTCGGTGATCGCGGCGATCTCGGCTTTGAGGCCCGCGAAATCAGCGAGTTCGTCGATGCATTCCTGGCCGATGATCGTCGAATCCATGTCGGCGATCAGGAGCTTTTTCTCGCGACCCGCGGCCGGCTGGACGATGATATCGACGGCTGCGTCGCCCAAAACAGGCAGCAGGACCCCCTCCACCGCGTCGCGGCCGGCGGCCTCGCCGACAAGGAAATCCTCCGCAACATCCTCCGACAGCATGCGCCGCCGCACCTCGCCGAAGGCGCCGAGCAGCGCATCCGCCGCAGCGTCGCACAGGTCCGCGTCGAGGAGCGCGTCCGCCGGATTGCAAACAAGCGTGATTGCCGTATCAGCCATGCAAATGGCGAACCGTCCGGGCAGATGCGTGATCCTTATCGCAGGGCCGACCGCAAGCGGCAAGTCGGCGCTTGCGCTCGCGCTGGCGGAGGAGATCGGCGCGGAAATCGTCAACGCCGATGCGCTGCAGGTCTATCGCGATATCTCGATCCTCTCCGCACGGCCCTCCGCAGCGGAGGAAGCATCGGCGCCCCATCACCTCTTCGGCCATGTCGACGGGGCGTTGCGATATTCCGTAGGCGGATGGGCGCGGGATGCGGCGGCGGCGCTCGCCTCGATCGCGGCGCGCGGACGCCCGGCGATCGTCGTCGGGGGAACCGGCCTTTATTTTCGCGCATTGACAGAAGGGCTCTCCGAAGCTCCCGACATTTCGCCGTCGGTGCGTGAGGACGCGGAGGCCCGGCTCGCCGCAATCGGCCTTCCGGCCTTCCGTGCGGAGGTCCTCGCCGCTGATCCGGCGATGGCGCGCCTCAAGCCCGGCGACCGCCAGCGGCATGTCCGGGCGTGGGAGGTTTACCGCGCGACCGGCCGGCCCTTGTCGGCGTTCCAGACGGGCGGCGGGCCGATACTGGCGGCGCCCGCCGCGCGGATCGTTCTCGCGCCGCCGCGCGCGACGCTCTATCAGGCAATCGAGCACCGGTTCGACGCGATGCTGCGCGCCGGCGCGCTTGGCGAGGCGAAGGCGCTTGCCGCACGCGGGCTAAATCCAGCGCTCCCGGTTATGAAGGCGGTGGGCGTTCCCGAACTCCTCGATTATCTCGGCGGGCGGCTAAGCCTTCAAGACGCGATCAGCCTCGCCAAGCAGTCGAGCCGGCGCTTCGCCAAACGCCAGATGACCTGGTTCCGCAACCAGACGCCGGACTGGCCGCGGGCGTCGTCGTCGGCGGAGGGGCAGGAGCAAATGCGGCGCGCCCTCATCGCCCCTTAAGCTATTGTTTTCTTTGGTTGGTCATGGCTTGACCAAGCAGCCGGTCAATCTTATTTTGCCTGAAAGGAATTCAATGACGATCCAAGTCAACATCGGCGAGGCAAAAGCCAGGCTGTCGGAGTTGATCGCCCGCGTCGAGAAAGGCCAGGAAGTCATCATCGCGCGCGACAACCAGCCCGTCGTCCGGCTTGTCCTGGAGCAGCATGACAGGCAGCGCGCGGCGGAAGCTGTTGCGCGGATCCGGGAACGCAGGCGTCGGATGGCGCCGACGACGCTCGAAGAAATCCTGTCCTGGCGGCATGAAGGCCACAAATACTGATGCTTATCGTTGATGCGTCGGTTGTCGCGGCTGCAATCTTGCCGGATGAAACGTCGCCGCTTGCGGACGCCGCCCTAAGCGAAATTGAGAAGGACGGCGCAATTGTTCCTTCCCACTTCTGGCATGAGGTTCGGAATCTGCTGGCGATGTCTGAACGCCGCGGCAGAATTTCCGTTGCGGATACCGAGGGTCACCTTTTCGATCTCAGGATGCTGCCGATACGCGTTGTGGCCGACGCTGGCGATCTTGAAATCCTGTCGATAACCCGAATCCATGGATTGACGGCATATGACGCGGCTTACGCCGCGCTTGCGGTGCGAGAGGCAAAGCCTATCGCCACGCTAGATAAGGCGATAAGGGCGGCGGCGGCCAGTTTGGCATTCGAGTTATGGACGCCGGCGAACGAAAGGTGATCCGCCCCTTCCTGTCGATGGACGCCAAGGCGGCGACGTCGCTCGGCGTCTCCGTCGCCCTCATGCTCGTCGTGCTGGCGCTGTTTTTCTTCGGCGGGCGCTTTGTCCATGTCGATGACGAGGGGCGTCTCGCCGTCTGGCTCGCGGAATTTTCCCGCTCGCCGATGGCCGTTCCGGCGGTGATGGCGGTCTTCATCATTCTTGCGCTGACCGGCTTTCCGCAATGGTTCCTGATCGCGGGAACAATCATCGCTTTTGGCGCGCGCGACGGCGCGCTCTATTCCTGGCTCGCCACCATGATGAGCGCGACGGTCACCTTTGCGCTCGGCCGGTTCATGGGCGGGGCCTTCGTCGCGCGGTTCGGCGGCGCGCGCACCCGGGCGACCACCGACTTCATCGGCCGCCACGGCATTCTCGCGAGCGGCCTGATCCGGGTGGTTCCTTCGGGGCCCTTCATCCTCGTCAACGCCGCCGCCGGGGCCGCCCGCGTGCCGCTGTGGAAGTACCTTGCCGGCACCAGCGTCGGGATTATTCCCAAGATCCTGATCGTTGCGGCGCTATCGACGCTGGCCCCGGGCGAAAGGACCTTCGCCGGCGGCCTTGCCGGCCTTTACCAGTTCGTCACCTCCCTTACCGCGGTCGACTGGGCGCTGTTCGCCGCAGTGGTCGCCGGGTGGATCGGGCTGCTGCTCGGCGTGCGCCGCGTCTACCTGGCGATGCGTCGGCGGGACTCTGAAACTCCTTCACGGATCGCCGCCGACTCTTTGGCGTCAGGCGAAGAATCTCTTTAGGCGAATTGTTTGCGCAGGGTTGACGTTTGTTGACGATTTCGGAACCCATTAAGGTTAAATAGGCCGCCGGGACCTTCACCGGCGATAGGATTTGTTCATGCTTTCAACGCTCTTCGGCATGCTGTCTTCCGACATGGCGATCGACCTCGGAACGGCCAATACGCTCGTCTATGTGAAGGGCCGCGGCATCGTGTTGAACGAGCCTTCCGTCGTCGCGATCGAAACGCGCGGCGGGCGCAAGATCGTCCGCGCCGTCGGCACCGAAGCCAAGGAAATGCTGGGCCGGACGCCGGGCGAGATCGAGGCGATCCGTCCGATGCGCGACGGCGTCATCGCCGATTTCGAAGTCGCCGAAGCGATGATCAAGCACTTCATCCGCAAGGTTCATAATCGCCGCTCCTTCGCCAGCCCGCGCATCGTGGTGTGTGTGCCGTCGGGCGCGACGGCGGTCGAGCGCCGCGCGATCCAGGAATCGGCGTTGTCGGCGGGCGCGCGCAAAGTTGAATTGATCGAGGAGCCGATGGCGGCAGCGATCGGCGCCGGCCTTCCCGTCACGCAGCCGACCGGCTCGATGGTCGTCGATATCGGCGGCGGCACGACGGAAGTCGCCGTGC
>CAZNXR010000193.1:3551-5193 GCA_964576815.1 uncultured Caulobacterales bacterium
CGCGACGGCGTCATCGCCTATTTCGAAGTCGCTGAAGCGATGATCAAGCACTTTATCCGCAAGGTTCACAATCGCCGCTCCTTCGCTAGCCCGCGCATCGTCGTCTGCGTTCCCTCGGGCGCGACGGCGGTCGAGCGCCGCGCGATCCAGGAATCGGCGTTGTCGGCGGGCGCGCGCAAAGTTGAATTGATCGAGGAGCCGATGGCGGCAGCGATCGGCGCCGGCCTTCCCGTCACGCAGCCGACCGGCTCGATGGTCGTCGATATCGGCGGCGGCACGACGGAAGTCGCCGTGCTGTCGCTCGGCGGCATCGTCTATTCGCGCTCGGTGCGCGTCGGCGGCGACAAGATGGACGACGCCATCATCGGCTATATCCGCCGTATGTATAACCTCCTGATCGGCGAGGCCTCGGCCGAGCGGATCAAGAAGGAAGTCGGCTCCGCCATGATTCCGACCGAGGGCTCGGGCATCACGATCCAGATCAAGGGCCGCGACCTGATGCACGGCGTGCCGAAGGAAGTCCGCATCGGCGAGGCCCAGGTCGCCGAGGCGCTCGCCGAGCCTGTCAGCCAGATCATCGAAGCGGTGAAGGTCGCGCTTGAGGCGACGCCGCCCGAGCTTGCCGCTGACATCGTCGATACTGGCATCATGCTGACCGGCGGGGGCGCTCTCCTGCGCAATCTCGACCAGGTCCTGCGCGATGAAACGGGCCTGCCGGTCTCGGTCGCCGACGACCCGCTCTGCTGCGTCGCCCTTGGCACCGGCGCGGCGTTGGAGAACGAAAAAGCGATGCGCGGCGTCCTTTCGTCCGCGATATAGACTTTCGGGGACCGGCCGGAAGGACTAAGCTCTTTCGGCTTGGCGACAGGGGGCCGAGTCACGGGATAACAGGGGCGCCGGGCGGGGGATCCGCCGGGCGCTTTCGTCATATTTGAGGCGGCTGGTTCGATGGAGTTGTTAGGTCGGGAGACACGCGAGAGATTCGGCCTTCGATCGCGGTCGCAGGTCGGCATTCTTCTCTTCTCGCTCGTTTCGGTGATGTTGTTGCTGTCGAGTCTCTATTCGGCCGAAGCTTCCGTATTCAAGAAAGCGCGTGAAGCCGCGATCGAGACGGCCTCGCCCATTCTCGAATTTCTTTCCGGACCGATCGGCTGGATCGAGGATCGCGTCGGCGCTTTCAGGGATTATTTTCGCGTGCTCGATCAGAACAAGGCGCTGCGCGAGGAAAACGCTGCGCTGCGTCAGTGGGAGGAGGAAGCGCGGTCGCTGCGCTCGGTCATCGCTGCGCTCGAGGAACTCGAAGCCTATGAAGCGCCGCCGGCGGCTAAGCCGATCAACGCCTTCGTCATCGGCGAGGCGAATGACGCCTTCGTCCACTCGATGATCGTCAATGCGGGCGGCAAGGAAGGCGTCATCCGCGGCTATGCGGCGGTCGATGAGCGCGGCATGGTCGGCCGCATCGTCGATGTCTCGCCGAACGCCGCGCGCATCCTGTTGCTCAATGACGTTCAAAGCCGGATTCCGGTTTTCGTCGAAGGGTCTTATGTCGAAGGCATTCTCGCGGGGCGGTCGACTGCGCGGCCCTCAATCGCAATCACCAAGCTTGCGAACGGCGACCTCATCGAGGCCGGTCAGCGGGTCG
>CAZNXR010000194.1:0-5190 GCA_964576815.1 uncultured Caulobacterales bacterium
TCGGGAACACCCGTTCCGCGATGACGAGAACCCGCGCGCCAAAAAGCCCAAGGCGTCGCGGGTTCTTGGGTTTCTAAGGGGGAATGAGCGGGGGAGGGAGCGGTGCGAACGCTACTCGCTATTCCCTGTTCCCTATTCCCCATTCCCTATTCCCTACACACTACTGCAACCCCCCGTCTCCATTCGTATACAGATCATCATCGCCCCGCTCAAGCCGCCGACCGGCCGCGTGCGACTTGCAGCTCCAGCCGCTTCACTTCGCGGATTATGCGGTTCGCTTGCATCTGCTGCCAGTGCATCAGCTTGATGACGCTCATCGCCATGAACCAGACCGCCGCCGCGACGCCCCAGCGCGTGACGAGAACGGGATCGTCAAGCGTCAGGAATTGCATGGCGGCGTATAACGCGCCGGCGAACAGCGCGATCTGGACGAGGCTCGTCAAAACGACCCACCAGCCCCACTTGCCGGAAAAGAGCCCGCCGATTTCGCCGAACAAACCCTGTTCGCCGAAACGCGACAACAAGGCGCGATCCTCCGCGCCGAGCGCGTCTTCGATCATGCGGTCAAGCTTGCTCATCGATCTTCTCCTTCTCTACGCCAAAAGCGGCTTTCAACTTGTCGCGGGCGGCCATCAGCCGCGTTTTGACGGTGCCCGCCGGGATCTCGAGCGCGGCGGCGATTTCCGCGACGCTGAGGTCTTCGACATAAAAGAGCGCGACCGCGGCGCGCTGCTCCGGCGGCAACGCGGCGAGCGCTGCCTGCAGCGCGCTTGCCGAAGCCGAAGCGTCGCTCAATTCAGCGATCAGGACCGGTTCGGCCGCCAGCGCGGTTTCGAGGGCGCGCGTGCGGCGGCGATTGCGAATGTGATCGGCGGCGCGCCGCGTGACGATGCGAAAGGCGAACGCGGGAAAGGCTGCGCTGTCGTCAAGCCGCTTGATCCCGCGTGCGATCGAGCCCCATGCGTCCTGCGCGATGTCGCGCGCGGCTTCTGCATCGCCGGTGAGGCGCCAGGCGTGGCTGACCAGCCTGCCTTGCCAGCGCCGCGCGAGCGCATTGAAGGCGCCGGCGTCGCCCGCCCGCGCCGAGGCGGCGAGATAGTCGTCAAAGATCCGGTCCTCGTCCGCGGTCATGATCGAAAGCGTCCACCGGCGCCGAGAAGCGAAACTGCGCCCGTCAGAAGACCAAGAACAATCCGCATCATCAGATAGACGAACGCAGCGCCGGCGAGCGGCGCCGGAAAACCATCAAGATCGGGAGCAGAGAAAGTCACAGGGTTCAAAAGGACGCCGGGAAGCGCAGGCAAGCCACGGCCATCCTGCGGCGCATCGGGCGCATGCGCCAGAAAGAGCCCGAGAAGCGTCAGCGCCGCAGCGTCAAGCGCCGCGCCGGCGACCATCAGGCATCCGAAGGCTGTCCGCAGCGGCCGCATCGTTACACTTTCATCGCGCCTTCAATGATAAGGTCGCCGGACAGCGGTCGCCGGTTCATTGGCCCGGCGCGGATCATTTCTGGCGACATGGCGGCGTTTTCGGCGGCGGAACTAAAAAAGCTCAAACAAGCGGCGGGGCACCTCCTCGATGCGGAGGACCGCCTGCCGGTTCTGCGAACCCTTAACTGGGACCGGTCGGTCGGCGACGCGTTCCTGAAGTCAGACGGCAAGACGCCCCCGGCCCCGGTTTATCCTGCGATCGATCCTGCGCCCTCGCGCGAGCGCATCGCCGCAGCGCGGGCGCTCATCGATGGGTCAAGCCCTGTCCACGATTGGCTGACGCGCTTCGCCGATACGGCGGAGACGACAGCTGCTTTGTTGTCAGCGGTCGGAACGAAGGATTTCCATCGCCATTCGGTCGCGCTCTATGGGGCGCCAGGATCGCCGATCGCCGACGGCAAGCGCTCGGCGCTCGACCTTGCGCAGCGCCTCGATCACCTGCTCGCCGATCTCGAAGGCGGCATGCGGCTGGAGCCGCCGGAAGTGCTCGATGCCGCCGAAATCAAGCGCCGGCTCGACGCCGTGCTGCCCCACCACTTCGGCGCCGAGCCGCCGCGCGTTGACGTGACGCGCAATGTTTCCGGCAAGGCCGCCGCAGGGCGCGACTACATCAAGTTGCGCGAGGACGCGATGTTCTCCGATCTCGATGTCACGCAGCTTTTGCAGCACGAAGCGTTCGTTCACATCGCGACAGCCAAGAACGGGCAGGCGCAAGCGAACTTTCCGCTGCTCGCCGAGAGTCACCCCGGCAACGCGAAGACGCAGGAAGGCCTCGCGGTGTTCGCCGAGTTCATTTCCGGCGCGCTCGATCCGCGCCGGTTCCGCCGCCTCGCCGACCGCGTCATCGCCATCGACATGGCCGAACGCGGCGCCGATTTCATCGAGGTCTATCGCTTCTTTCAGGACCGCGGCGCAGCAGATCCCCCGTTCGAGGCTTTCGAGAACGCGCGGCGCGTCTTTCGCGGCGGCGTCATCGCGGGCGGGGCGCCCTTTACAAAAGATTCGATCTATCTCGGCGGGCTGCTGGAAGTGCACAACTTTCTGCGCGCAGCCGTAAAAACGGGCGATGCTGCGTTCATCCGGCTCCTTTTCGTCGGCAAGATCGACCTTGCCGACCTCGCCGCAATGAAGCTCCTCAGCGACGAAGGGCTGATCCACGCGCCGCGGTTCATGCCGCCCTGGGCGACGGATCTGCGCTACCTTCTCTCCTATCTCGCCTATTCGACCTTTCTCAACGAGATCAATCTCGGGGCGGTGGTCGCGAAATATGAGCCGCTGTTCGGTTGAGGGACCGGCGTTTCGATCGTCTCTACGAGCCGGTCCCGGGGCTAGCGGTCCCGCCGACTTCCGTGGAGCGAGCCGGCGATAAGGTGTTCAAGCCCGGCGGTGGACACTTTTTGTTCCCACCGAAGGTTTTCCTCTTCGCCCCCGCGGGACGGCCGGCCTGCCTGCCAGAGAAGGCCGAAGCTCCGCACCTAAATCATGGAAAATCAAAGGGTTTTGAATGGCGCCTGGCGCCTCGCCCCTTGCAATTTCGGTCATTCTGGGCCATGTTGCAAAGCACATGCTGAACCCTTTGGGCCAAGCGCGCCTCCGCTGTATAGTGGCGTCGGTAACCGGGCATTAACCATGCCGGGCCGGTTCGGGCCCGCCTACACCTCGCGGGTTCGCGAAGGAGACTACGATGGCTACAAAGTCCGCGGCCGCGAAGAAGCCGGTCGCCAAAACCAAGACCGCCAAGGGGAAACCGGCGGCAAAGCCCGTCGCGAAAATTAAGGCTGCGACCAAGAAGCCCTCGGTTAAGGCGGCGCCGGCCAAGACCAAAGCGCCGAAGCGCGTCGCGGCGAAGGCCGCGACAAAGCTCGCTGCGGTGAGCAAGCCGGTCGCCAAGCCAGCCGCCGCCAAAGCGCCGGTCGTCAAGCCGCAGAGAGCAGCGGCCGCGGCGAACGCCGCGGGTTCAACCGCGAATTCTGTAAAACCCGCAGCCGCCAAACCTACAGTTGTAAAGCCAGCGCCGCTCGCAGTGAAAGCCGTCGAGGTCAAGAAGATCGCCGGCCTCAAGGCCGCAAGCCAAAGCAAGGGCGCAGCGTTTGACGCCGACAAGCGCCGCGAGCTGATCGCAGCAGCGGCTGCTCGGCACAATAAGGCCTCGCCGGCCAAATTCGCCGGACCGCGCATCGATCCGATCCGCATTCGCGAGCCCGAGCCGGTCGAACGCCACCGCTTCGCCATCGGCGATCCGGTGCGGGTCGTGTCGACCTCCGGCATGTGGTTCAAGCACGGCGTCGCCTACCGGGTGACCGCGGCCCTACCGCCCGCGGCGGGCGGCAAGCTCCAATATCGCATCAAGAACGATCAGGAGCCGTTCGAACGCGTGGTGAGCGAATCGCAGCTGGCGTCTCTCTAAGGCTCAAACCTTACTGTCGGGACGCTTCGCCGCTTCAGGGACCGACCGGCAGTCCGGTCGCATCAACGAAGCGGCGCCAAAGCTCGCCGCCGCCGACCGGCAGATAACTGGCGATCTTGGCGAACGCAGCGCCGCCGCCCGCAATCGTCGCAGGATGAACGCGCCTCTGCGACAGGAAATCGTTGAGCGCGACGCCCGCTAAAAGCGCCGTATACGGAGCGACAGCGAAGACCCCGTCAAATCCCAGCGTCACCGCGAGGCGGCCGAGCGCCGGAAACAGAATGCTGATCGATGCGATCGTCATCAGCCGCTTATGCGCGGCGTGCGACGCACGGTAAGCGACGCCGGCGGCGACGAGCGCTGTGAAAAGTACGGCGTCGGAAACCGAAAGATAGAAAAATGTTCGCGCGTCAGCGCCCCCGATGCCGACGCCGCGCGCCATCGCATCGGCCCCGACCATCAGACCCGTCGCGACAACGAGAACCGCCAGTGCGGCGCCCGCGGTTCCAAGGATGCGGTGTCCGCCATAGCGCCCGGCCGCAATCAGCGCCGGCTGCACAACGGCGATCAGATACCAGATCGAAAGGACACAGCCATGCGCAAGAAAAAGCGGCGGTAGGGGCGGCAGCGTCTCATCGCGGAGATAAAAGCTCGGCGCGAATCCCGCAAAAACGAGGGCCAAATTGACAAAAGCGATTGCAAGGAAAAACCATGCGCCGCCGCCTTCCTGCGCATTCAATTGAGCGCATCCTCAGCGAGACGCCGATCGTGATCGGCGCTGATCGTCGCGGCAGCCTCCCTTAGCGCGGCCCTTACCTCCGCCGTCTTCGGCGCGCGGCTCGCAAGCGCTTCGATCGAAAGGCGCCGCTCATGATCGCCGTCAACGCCCTTCGCGAGCGCGATCAGCGCCGGCCAGGAAGGAGCCGCCTCGTCGAAATTCTCGCCGATTTCTTCAATAGCCAGCCGGCGTTCATGCGCGCTCGTGATGCTATCCGCCCCCGCGATCAGCGTCGCAGCCATGCCGGCGTCATTGAGGCGCCCCGCCGCCGCTTCGATGACGAGGCGCTTTTCGTAATCGCCCTCAATGGCGGCAAGAGCTGCGCCGGCCGCCTGCGCTGAGTCGGTTGCTTTGAGCGCGCCGCCCCTGACGAGCGCTTCGGCGGCGAGCCTCACCTCATGATCGCTCTCAATATCGGCGAGGAGCGCAGTCGCAGCAGCTGCGTTCGCCGACGACATTTCGCTTTCGGCGAGCGCTTCTACGATCAAACGAACCTCATGATCGCTGCCGATGGA
>CAZNXR010000195.1:0-5189 GCA_964576815.1 uncultured Caulobacterales bacterium
TGGCGTTCGCCCAGAACTCCGGAACGGTCGCGCCGGTCGCGCAGATGCCGCCGAGCCCGGTGACGACGACGCGCCGCGCCATTTACGCCTTCCCGGCGAGCGCTTTGACGACATCGACGAGGTCGCCGACGGTCTTCTTTCCTTCGAGCGGGTTTTCGTTCGCGTTGAACGGGATTTCGAGGCCGAGCTTTTCCTCAATCTCGTAAATGATCTCGACGATCGCAAAGCTGTCGATGCCGAGATCGGTGATGAGGGTGTCGCGCGTCGGCGCGGCGGTGAGGCCGACCGCGTGGTTCTTGATGATGTCGATGATCCCCTGGTCAAGATCGGACATGGGTTTCCTCCCGCTGGCGCGGTCCTTCCTTAATCGCGGAAGTTCTTGAACTGCAAGGGCTGCTCGTTCTTGAGGCCCCGCACGAAGGCGATCACCTCCTGCAGATCGTCGCGTTTCTTGCCGGTGACGCGCAATTCCTCCCCCTGGATCGCGATCTGGACTTTGAATTTTTCGTCCTTGACCGACTTGACGATCGTTTTCGCCAGTTCCTTGTCGATCCCCTGTTTGAGCTTGACGATCTGGCGCACGGACTGGCCCGCCGCCTTCTCGACCTTCTGGTAGTCGAGCGAGCCGGGGCCGATGCCGCGCTTTTGCATGTGGCCTTGAAGAAGCTCGTGCATCTGTTTCAATTTCAGGTCATCATCGGCGTTGATGGTGATGACGCCCTCTTTCATTTCGACGGTCGATTTCGAGCCCTTGAAGTCATAGCGCGTGCCGATCTCGCGCATCACATTGGCGATGGCGTTCTCGGCTTCCGCCATGTCGATCTCGGAAACGATGTCGAAGGACGGCATGGGTCAGGCTCCTGTCGCCGGTTTGTAGGCCTCGATGAATTCCTTCGGCATGCGCGCGGGCTTTCCCGTCTTCATGTCGATCGAGACGAAGGTCGTCCGCCCACGGAAGACGACGCGCCCCATTGCCGCGTTCCGCATCTCATAGGCGCGAATAAGCCGCACGCGGTTGTCGTTCTCCGCAATCCATGTCGCGACCTCGATCGCGTCGCCGAGCACCACGGGCGCCGCATAGTCGAACTCATGCCGCCAGACGACGCAACCCGTCCCGAGGCGGCGGTAATCCTCCATCGAGAGGCCCAGCGCATCCGAATGCGCCCATGCGATCTCGTTCGCCCAGTCGATATAGCGGGCGTTGTTGACATGGTTGAAGCCGTCGATGTCGGCGGCGCCGGCGACGCGGCGCTGGACGAAAGGATTGGCGACAAGCCATTGCGAGGACGCGGCGATCATCCGCCTTCCTTAAGGCGCAGCGCGGCGAAATTGAAACGCGTCAGGCGGCCTGTAAGCCGGGTTCTGTCCTCCTTGCGGATGGACGGCCATTCCTCTTGGGCGGCGCTTGCACGCCGCCTCTAGCTGCCAACCCGGACCGCTCGGGGGTAAGACGCCCCTGCCCGCCTTGCGACAGGCGCGCGGTCCCTATTCGGCATTGCTCCGGGCGGGGCTTGCCATGCCTGCTCCGTTGCCGGCGCAGCGGTGCGCTCTTACCGCACCTTTTCACCCTTACCCCTCGGAAGGGGCGGTTCGATCTCTGTGGCGCTATCCCTCGGCCAAATCCTGTAAGATCTGGCCGGCCGGGCGTTACCCGGCGCCCTGTCTTCCTGGAGCCCGGACTTTCCTCAGGGATCGCTCCCCGCAGCCGTCCGGCCGCCTGACGCCACTGGGATGTGGGCCGCGATGCCGCTGGGGTCAAGCGATCTGCGCAAGCACCCACCGCAACGCCGCCTTCGTCAGCGGGTTGAAGCCTTGCGCCAGCGCCGTCGGACAAAACCGCCGCTGGAAGGCGACGAGCGCGGCGGCGTGGGCCTTGTCCGGCGCGTCGTAGCCGATGGCGCGGAGCATGGAGAGCGCGTCCTCATAGGTGATCGACGGATCGGGAGCGCCCTTATAGGGCCCGATCGCCAACCCCTCCTCCGCTAGGCGCTTCCAGGGGAATAGCTCGCCGGGATCTTCCTTGCGCTGCGGGGCGACATCGGAATGGCCGACGACGTTGGCGAGCGGCACGGTGTGACGTGTACGGATGTCGCTCACAAGCGCGACGACCATGTCGATCTGCTTTTTCGGGAATTTGCGATAGCCCCATTCGTGGCCCGGATTGACGATCTCGATCCCGATCGAGCGCGCATTTGTTTCCGTATCGCCGCGCCAGAAGGAGACGCCGGCGTGCCAGGCGCGTTTTCCTTCGGGCACGAGGCTGAAGATCGTTCCGTCCTCCTCGACGAGGTAGTGGCAGGAGACCTTGGAAGCGGCGTCGGTAAGGCGCGCCAGCGCTTCGTCGCCGGAGAGCATCCCGGTGTAATGGAGAACGATCATGTCGACGGCGCGTCCGCGTTCGTCAAAATTCGGCGAAGGTTTCTCCACGATGGCCGGCCTCTTCATAGTTTCGTCTCCGCCCGCACGACAACGGCCTCCGGCGCGCCGGGTTCGGGCGCCGTCGTCGGCGCGCGCAACACAACGACGCCGACGCCGAAGAGCGTCATCACCCCGCCGACCATGATCGCAGCGGTGAGCGGTTCGCCGAGAATAAGGATCGAGAAGGCGACGGCAAGAAAAGTTGTGAGGAGGCTCGATGAGGCGACTTCGGAGACGGGGCGCCGCTGCAGCAGCCAGTAATAGGTCGTATGACCGAGCACCGACGCCATCAGCGCCGAATAAAGGATCGCCGCAATGACGAGTTTCATGTCGCTGGCGGCGAGGGCCTCGAACTGATTGCGCTCCAGCGCAAAACTGACGCCCCACAGCACCGGCGCGCCGACCGCGCCGAACCAGGCGAGCAGCTCCCACGGTTTGAAGCCTGCCGCTTTCTTGACGAGGATCGAGCCGGCGGCCTCGACCAGCGTCGCGAGAGCGACGAGCCCGACGCCGATGCCGAGGCGCACTTCGGGCGGCGCCTCGCCGCGAGAGGAGACGATCACGGCGACGCCGGCGAAAGCGAGCGAGATGCCGGTGATGCGCCGCCAGCCGATGCGCTCTTTAAGGAAGATCACGGAGAGTAGGGTCGCGAAGGGAACGTAGAGCTGGTTGGCGATCGCGCTCGCCGAAGCGCTGGCGAGCGATACGCCGGTGAACAAAAAGATGTAATTGATGGCGCCGAAGCAGAGCGCCGCGAGCAACACATAGCCCATCTTGCCCGTACGCCAGCGCAGGAAGGGCGCAAGAACGGCGGCGACCAGCGTCATGCGCATGGCGGCGTAGAACACCGGCGGGATCTCCGCGATCGCCACTTTGATGACGACGTAGTGAAACCCCCAGATCACGCACATGGCGAGAAGGATGGTCAGCTCGCGCGCGCTCAAAAGGGGGGCCCCGAACAGTCCGTGAAGGCCGCGAGGCATACGCTGCGCCGTAAGGGGCGGCAATCGAGCAGGGCTTAACGGCGGCTCAGCGCTCCTCAGGCAGGGTTCGCCGTGCGCCAGCCGCCGCTGCGACCTGATCCGGCGAACAACGCGGAGGCGGCGCCGGAAACCGCCGAAACGGCGAGAGCAAGCGGCGCGGCGAGCGCCAGTGCGAGCAGCGCGACTGCCGAAAACCCGAGCACGGCGACAAACAGGATTGCGTCGCAAATTCCTGAAACCGCTCCGTTTTCAGCCTTCCGTGTCAGGTCGTTTCCTAGCTCGTCCGCTGCAACCGGCATGCCCCTCACCAACTCTTACGCCACTAACACGAGGATAGGCGCCTTTATCCGCCAGCGTCCAGCAAAAGCTGCGCCGTTTCTGCGTAGAATATGGGCATCGGCTTAAGCGAAAATATGGCGCCGGCGCGGCCTTGGTTAACGGCGGTTTTCGGCAAGGATCGCTTCGTAGGCGGCATTGATCGCCGCCGCGCGGCCGTCCGCGATCTTGATCAGCGAGGCCGGCACGCCGCGCGCCATCAGCGTATCGGGATGATTGTCGCGCATCAGCTCGCGATAGCGCGCCTGCACGGCCGCGGCCGGAACGCCCGGTTCAAGGCCGAGGACTGCATAGGGGTCGTCCTTCCCGAGACCGAGATGCGCGGCCTTCAGCCGGCGCCAGCAAGCGGGCTTGATGCCGAAGGTCTCTGCCGCCGCTTCGATCAGCGACAATTCCTGCGGATGCGCCGCGCCGTCCGCAAGCGCCACATAAAGAAGGCAGTCGATCACATCCTCAAGGATTGCGCGGTCGTCGTCGAACAGCTTCGCGACCTGACCCGCGTAATGGGAGAATCCGGCGACGTCCTGCTTGGCGAGGTCGTAGATCATCCGAACCTTCGTCGCTTCGGCTTCGGGAAATTCGAAGAATTTCCGGAAGGCGGCGAATTCGGCGTCGGTCGCGGCGCCGTCGGCTTTGGCGATCTTCGCCGAGAGCGCAATCAGTGCGATCGAGAACGTCTCCTCGTCGCGCCGCGCCTTCGCGCTCGCGAGCGCGTCAAAAGCCGCGCCCAGCGTTTTCTTGCGGGCGATGTCGAGAGCGTCGGCGAGGCGGCTGGAGAATTTCATGGCAAAACCGCTCTTATCCCGCCCGAAGCCGCAAGGCGAGACCGGGGGCTGGGGGAAAATTTTTTCTGCAAGCAGGAAGAGCGGCTTGCGCGCAGGCGCGCGCATCCGATGCGCAAACGCCGCACGGTCCGGCTTTTCCCGCCAGCCTCTTCGCGCAACTGTTCGCCGCCCGGAAAGGGCGCTGACCTGAGGGGATCTCCATGAGCACGCTCTTCGATCAGTTGCGCATCGTCGGCGGCGGATTTCTGTGCGGCGCCGCTTTCATGGTCATTCTGCTGGCGCTCGGCGGACTCTATTCGCCTTGAGGCGGCGTGCGAAAAAGTGCGCGCGGCTTGTCGCTCGGGCGCCACGACAAACAATGACCTGGATCAGGCGTTGTAGCCGAGGATCGGCGACAGCCATTTTTCCGCCTCGGCGACGCTCAGCTTCTTCCGGCGCGCATAATCTACCACCTGATCGCGCGCGATGTTCCCGACGCCGAAATAGAGCGACTGCGGGTGACTGAAATAGAGCCCGCTGACCGAGGACGGCGGGGTCATGGCGAAGCTTTCGGTGAGCGCCATCTCGGCGTTCTCTTCTGCGTGCAGCAGGCGGAACAGCGTCGCCTTTTCGGTATGGTCCGGCTGCGCCGGGTACCCCGGCGCCGGACGGATGCCCTGATATTTTT
>CAZNXR010000196.1:0-5187 GCA_964576815.1 uncultured Caulobacterales bacterium
CCGCGCGACAAGCTGCCCATGCTCAAGGACGAAGGCGGCGTCATGGCTTCTGACCTCAAGAACCGCGCGGCTCGGCGCTTTCCAGCCGAAGCCCGGATCGAAGAAACCCGCGTAATGAACGCGGAACTCGCCGAGGCCGGGGCTGATCGGCGTCATCTCGGCGGCGTAGTCGGGCGGCACGGCGAGCGCCTCCCGCGAGGCGAGGATGTAGAATTCGTCCGGGTCGAGAATGATGAAGCCGGACCGCGGCGCCGGGATCGCTTCGAAATAATCCTCCGCATCGAGCGCAGCCGTCCTGTCGATGTCGATCAGCGCGGCGTGCCGGCGCGCGCGCCAGCCGACCGGGCCCGAGACGGGTTGCAAATCGACGCTGAGGCCGAGGCCGCCGTCGATGTCGGCGGGTCCCTCGATCAGCGGCTCTGCGGCGTGGAGCGCGGCGAGCTCGACGTCCGAAAGCCGCGGCGCGCCTTGCTTCAGTCGAAGCTGGTTGAGGCTCGATCCCTCGCGCGCCAGAATTGAAAACGTCCGTGGGCTGATTTCCGCATAGAGCGGCCCGCGATAGCCCGCCGGAACCTCGTCGAAGGCGACGCGCCGTCCTGCGCTCGCGTCGATGACGAGGCGCACGAACACGTCGATGCGGCCCGTGGAGCTCTTCGGATTGGCGCTCGCCGCGACGCCGGGCGGCAGCGCGAGGCTCTCCGCGAGCTCGACAAGATAGACGCAGCCGCGTTCGAGGACCGCCCCGCGCGATAGGTCGATCTCCTGCATCATCAGCCCGTCGGCGAGCCGCTGGGCGACGCGCTTTCCCGGCGGGGGCAGGAACGAGGCGCGCACGCGCCAGCCGCGACCGCCGAGCGTCAGATCGATCGAGGCCGGTTGAATCTGCCTCGGCCCTGCACCGCGCGCGAGAATGACGGCGCCGCGCGCGATCTCCGCCTCGATTTGTCCGGCGTTGAGGACGCCCATCGCGCGAATTTTCCCCGATTACGTGGGGTGGAGCGTGAAGCCTCTCCGGAGAGTTGCGTCAAGGCGCCCGCATTCGGCGCGGGCTGATCGGCGGCATTATCGGCTGGCGCGATGCGCGCACGCCCGCTAACCTTGCGGCGGTCGGCGGCGGCGCAGTCGTGAGGAATCGTCATGGGCGGCAAGACGAAATATGAGCGGACGACGAACGGCATCCGCGTCAGCGTCAAGCCGACCTTCCTTGACCGGCAGTCAGATCCCAAGGACGGGGTCTTTGTCTGGTCCTACACCGTGCGCATTCACAACGGCTCTTCCGAGAGCGTCCGCCTGAAGACGCGGCACTGGCTCATCACCAACGCCAAGGGCCTGACCGAAGAGGTGAAGGGCGTCGGCGTTGTCGGCGAACAGCCTGTCATCCGCCCGGGCGAGGGATATGAGTACACCTCGGGCGCGCCGCTCTCAACTCCGTCCGGCATGATGGTCGGACGCTACAGCATGGAAACGGAGGACGGCGGGCGGTTCGACGTCGAAGTCCCCGCCTTCTCGCTCGACAGCCCGCACGAACGCCGGCTGGTCAATTAAGCGACGCGGCTGGCCTACAGACTTCTCGCGCTGAATGTGTCGCATGAGCCGACATCGCCGGTCTGAAACCCTTGCATGAACCAGCGCATGCGCTGATCCGACGAGCCGTGGGTGAAGCTTTCCTTCGAGACGCGGCGGCCGGCGTTTCGCTGCAGCGTGTCGTCGCCGATGGCGGCCGCCGCCTGCAGCGCTTCCTCGATGTCGCCCTCATCGAGAATGCCCGAAGAGCGTTCGGCCTTGTGCGCCCACAGGCCCGCATAGCAGTCCGCCTGCAGTTCCATCATCACCTGCAAACCGTTCGCTTCCACCTGGCTGGCGCGTGACTGCGCCTGGCGCACCTGATCGGCGACGCCGGTGATCGTCTGCACATGATGGCCGACTTCATGCGCGATGACATAAGCCGCCGCGAAATCGCCGGGCGCGCCGAAGCGGGTTTTCAATTCGTCGAAGAAGCGCGTGTCGAGATAAACCTTGCGGTCGCCCGGGCAATAGAACGGCCCGGCCGCCGACGAGCCCATGCCGCAGGCGGTCTGTGTCTGGTCGGTGTAGATGACCATAACGGGCGCCGGATATTGCTGGCCGGACTGCGCGAAGATGTCGGTCCATACCTTTTCTGTTTCCGCAAGCACGACCGAGGAAAACTCAAACGCTTCCTGATCCGCCGGGGAGGCCTGATATTGACCGGAGGCCGGCCGCCCTTCCAGAAGCGCGAGCGGATTGATGCCGACCGCCTGCAAGGCGAAGAAGCCGCCGACGAGCGCGACGACCCCGCCGATGCCCCAACGGCTGAATACAAAGCGCAGGATCAGGATCGCCAGGCCGGAGAGACCCGCCGCCGCAGCGCCGCGACGATCTTCGACATTGCGGCTGCCTTCGCGCCCGCGCCATTTAACCATGACCCCTGACCCCTTCGCCTGAATGCGCCTTTATTCCGGAAGCCTCGCCGGCTGTCGAGAAGATCAGCGGGCGCCGACCCTGCGTCTTGCAAGCCACGCCGCCGGCCGGAAACCCCTTGCCGGGCTCCTCTGTTGATTGACTCCGTATCGCCGAGTGCGCGATTTTGTAACGCGACTAGCGCTGCGGCTTGGGGGACCTCTTCCGGGGGTCAGGACGCCCATCATGTCTGAGTATTATCTGCGTCTGGCGGCCGCTTTGTCCGCGGCAGGGCTTCTGGGGCTAGCCGTCGCCAATCCGTCCAGCGGCAAGGATGCGGCGGCGCGTGTCGCCGCGATCGGCGGGCCGGACATTCCGCTCGCCGAGCGTCCCTGCACGGCGGGCGCACCGCTACTCGACATCGGCTTTGCGCCTCTTGAGGATGTTCTCTCGATCTCGCCGCTCGGCGGCGTCACCGCGCCCGGCGAAACGCTGCCGGCGCCGGCGATCCGGCTCAACACCAGAAAAGGCCAGTCGATCTTCGAGCGCCGGGCGACCGACGCGCTGGCGCCTGCAAAAGCCGAAATCGTCGCGCTTGAGCGAAGACTTTACCGCGACGCCAGCGGCGCGGCGGCGCGTGAGAGCTGGAGCGTCCATTTCGCGCTCTGCGACAAGGTGCGGCTTGTCTATGACGATCTCGACACGATCGACGCCGGCCTGTTGCGGCGCGCCGGCGGCCTCGCCGCGATGAGCGAGATCGGCGGTCCCGACCGGCTCGCCATGGCGGCGCGCGTGAAGGTGAAAAAGGGCGATACGATCGGGCGCGCGGACGGCTTCGACGTGCTCCTCGAAGACAGAAGAAAGGCGCCCGCCGCGCTCGACCGGCCGGAGCGCTATCAGACCAATGCCTATTCCGTCGCGACCGCGATTTCAGCGCCGCCGAAAGTGCTCGCTGCGCTGGCGACCGACGCCGCCCGCATCCAGTGCCCGCTCGATTATCTTCCTGCCGCGATCGCCGCCGGCTGGAAGGAAAAGCTCGGCGACGCCTGGGGCATGCGCGCGGCGAAGGGCGCCGACGCCTGCCGCACCGCGCTCGCCGATATCCCGGGCCGCGCGCAGGGCGCCTGGTTCACCGACGCTTCGCATAACGGGCGCACGGACAAGGTGAGCGCCATCGCGCTCGCCCCCGATTCCATCGACCCCGAACGCCTCATCCTCGCGCTGCACGGCCGGGTGAAATCGCTCAACGCCGACATGGTGGCCCTCGCCCCGCCGCTTGAAGAAGAACGCGCTGCGGCCGCGCGCGATTTCCTGACCTTTGAACGCGGCGACGGGCGCATCAACCCGTCCTTCGACGCGGTCAAGACGGGCGATGTCGTCTGCTATCAGGGCCTGCGCGCCAATTTCGTCGGCCCACGGATCGACGCCGTCCTGCTGCTCGCTATGGAAGCAACCGAAAACGGTCCGCCGCTGATGAAGATCGAAGCGCGCCCCGTATCCTCCTGCATCGACCTTGAGGAGCCTTGGGCGTTCACCGGCGCCGAGACGACGTTTTTCCGGTAGGCCCGTCAGCCTTCAAGCTTCGACAAATCCGCAACCGTCGCGGTCGCCGCCGTGAACCGCTGCAGGAGCGCAAGGCGGTTCGCCCGCAAAGCGGGATCGTCGGCGTTGACCGTCACCTTGTCGAAGAAGGCGTCGATGGGCGCGCGCAGGGTTGAAAGCGCGGTCATCGCCTCGGCGAACTTCTCCGCTGCGACGGCGGTTTGCGATTTTGCTTCTGCCGCTGCGAGCGCAGCGTAAAGGGCCTTTTCCTCCGCCTGCTGAAGAAGCGGCTCGCTGACGTCGGCGCCGCCAGTGGCTGCGCCCTTCTTCTGCTCAGCCTTCAGAATATTCGCCGCGCGCTTGAACCCCGCAGCGAGATTGGTGCCGTCGTCGGTTTTGAGAAACGCTTCCAGCGCTTCGAGTTTCATAACGATAAGGACGAGATCGTCTTCAAGCGAACCATCCGCGCGCGTGAGGACGGCGTCGATATGGTCGTGACGATGGCCCATGTCACGCAGATATACTTTCAGGCGGTCGTGGAGGAAGGCGAGCAGCTGGCTGAAAACCTCCACCGTCGGCGCTTGAATAGCGTTCGGAAGTTCTCTTTTGTTACTTATTGATTCAAATGGCGTTTCTGTCTCTTTGCCTGTCCAAAGAATTAAGGCAAGATTGTCGAGATTTTGCAGTCTCGCCCTAAATTCGTTGTAGGCAGACTCTCTCAGCAGAAATTCTTCGCGCTCATCGTTCGAGCTCCAGTCTTCCTCATCTGAGGGAAAATCAAGATCCGGCGACCCAGCAATTCGAGCTCTCAGCTGATCCTCATACTGATCAAAAAGGCCCGAATGTCCAATGATTAGCCGATATGCACCGGCGAAAGGATCGGGAAGGGTCGTTGCCACACCGTAGGCTTCATCCTCAATAGAGGGTAAGCCCAAGAACCTGCGATACCCGCGAGGTGGTTCAAGCATTCTCATTATGGAGAACAAGACCGAAGCAACCGCTCGCTGCAACTTTGGTCGGAATGAGTTGGTCAGAATGAGTTCAATTACGGAGATTGCCGCCCGACGCAAAGCAAACGGATCACCCGATCCTGTCGGCTTCTTCCCGATCGCCCAGAACGCCGTCAGCGTGTCGATCCTGTCAGCAAGCGCCACCGCAACCGACACCGGCGCCGTCGGCACGGCGTCGTCGGCGCCTTTCGGCGCGTAGTGGTCGCGGATGGCGTCG
>CAZNXR010000197.1:0-5156 GCA_964576815.1 uncultured Caulobacterales bacterium
CTTCGCCTATGACGGCGTCATCGCACAGTCGAAGAACGTCATCGCCGGCGCGCCGTTCACCGCGGGCGCCGACAGCCCGGTCTGGGCCGACGTGAAGTCCGAAGTCGCGAAGCTGAAAGCGGACGGCAAGATCGATCAGGCGAAGGCGGACGCGCTTCTCGCCGCGGCGAAGGCTGAAATCGAAGGTAAGCTGGGGACCTCCTACAAGGGGCTCGTCGCATGGTTCGAGGCCGACCGCGCCAATGCGGCGGAGATCGCCAGCGGCGTCGGCGGGCTTGCGAACGGCGCGGCCTATTACGCGGAGCGGCTTGAAGCCAACACGACGACGTCGATGACGCCGGACGAGATCCACGCGCTCGGCCTTGCAGAGGTCGCGCGCATCCAGGCGGAGATGGAGACGATCAAGACCGCAGTCGGCTTCAAAGGGACGCTGCAGGACTTCTTCAAGTTCACGCGCGAAGACGACCGTTTCTATTTCCCGGAAGGCGACGCGGGCGCGAACGCCTATATCGCCGAGGCGACGAAACATCTCGACTTCCTGAAGGGGCGCCTGCCCGATTATTTCGGCCTCCTGCCGAAGGCCGATCTCGTCGTGAAGCGCGTCGAGCCGTTCCGCGAACAGCCGGGCGCGGCGCAGCATTACTTCCCCGGCACGCCGGACGGCGCGCGTCCTGGCATTTACTACGCGCATCTTTCTGACATGCGCGCGATGCCGAAGCATCAGCTTGAAGTGATCGCCTATCACGAAGGCAATCCCGGCCATCACATGCAAATCTCGATCGCGCAGGAGCTGACGAGCGTGCCGAAGTTCCGCACGCAGGCGGGCTTCACCGCCTATGTCGAGGGCTGGGCGCTCTATTCGGAACTGCTCGCGAAGGAGATGGGCGCCTACGAGGATCCCTATTCGGATTTCGGGCGCCTCTCGACGGAATTGTGGCGCGCCATCCGCCTCGTCGTCGATTCGGGGCTGCACGCCAAAGGCTGGACGGAACAGCAGGCGGTCGATTACTTCACCGCCAATTCCCCGTCCGCCGAAGGCGCCATTCGCTCGGAAGTGCAGCGCTACATCGTCATTCCGGGGCAGGCGACCGCCTACAAGGTCGGCATGGAGAAGATCAAGGCGCTGCGCGCGAAGGCCGAAGCCGCGCTGGGGCCAAAATTCGACATCAAGGGCTTCCACGACACGGTTCTCGGCGGCGGCGCGGTGCCGCTCAGCATTCTCGAGCGGCGCGTTGATGAATGGGTGGCGTCGAAGCACGCCGCCTGAGTTTTAGTCGGACGACAGCAAGCGCGCGGGCACGCCGACCGCGGTCGCGCCCGCCGGCACGTCGATGAGCACGACGGCGTTCGCGCCGATGATCGCGTGGTCGCCGATCGTCAGGGGACCGATGATCTTTGCGCCCGCGCCGACATCCACATGACCGCCAAGCGTCGGGGCGCCCTTGCGTTCCTCGCCGTTTTCGCTGTCGGGGGCGCCGATAAATTTGCGCGGCCTTCCGGCGGCGCCCAGCGTCACCTGCTGCATGACACGGCAATTGACGCCGACGATCGTTCGCGGATGGATGACGACGCCCGTCGGGTGCGGCAGCATGAAGCCGCCGCCAGGATTGAACCCCAGCGGAATGTCGCACGCCGTCACCGCCGACCAGAAACGGTGACGCATCACAATCAGCGAACGGCGGATTGAGGTGACAGGATCGCCGCCTTCGCCGAGCCGATTGTAATCGCGCAGCGTCTTGATGAGCTTGCGGCCCGGATCCCAGAACTCGCGCGGACGCTCGCGCGCCCAGTCCGGCGCGTCGGCGGAGACGTGGGCCCGAACTTTTGCGGTCATGACGGGGTCTGCGGCGGTCATCGCGCCACCGTAAAGCACGCTTCACGCCAAAGTGTGAAGCAGGCGCGACGATCAGGCCGCGTGACCGGCCCTTATCGCGCGCCATTCCGGATTGCGATCGACCAACAGATCGACATAGGGACAGACCGGATCGATCTTGCGCCCCGCCGCTATCGCGTCCTCGATCGCGCGCCGCACCAGCGCCAGCGCAACGCCGCCGCCGCGCGCGCCGAGCGGCACGAAGGTCGAATTGATGACGATGAGGTCGCCTTGCTCGCCGACCTGGTAGGTTAATTCCGCTTCGCCCGCCTCGGTATCAATCCAGTACCGCCCGCGCTTGTTTTTCTCGGTGTGCGCGATTTTTTCCGCTAGTTGCGGCGCTTTCGGGGTCAACGCATTCTCCCTTGGCTGGTGCTCAACAAAAGCCACCCCGCTATCTTGTTGGCCGCTCTCTCGGCGTCTTTCAAGTCACATTCCCATGAAATTTTCACCCGCCATCCCAATCGCCGCAATGCAGCAATCGCGGACCTGTCACGCTGGATGTTGCGCGCGATTTTTTCTCGCCAGTAAACGGCGTTCGTTTTCGGCAGACGGCGCCCGCGCGCGCAGCCGTGCCCGTGCCAGAAACATCCGTGCACGAAGAGAACGGCGCCGTGCTTCGGAAAAACGAGATCCGGCGAGCCCGGAAGGCGGCGGTCGTTGAGGCGGTAGCGAAACCCTTTGGCGAAGAGCGCCTTGCGAATTCTGATTTCCGGTTTCGTATCGCGGCTCTTGACCGCGCGCATGATCTCGGAGCGCTTTTTCTTCGAAAAGATGTCGGTGCGCTTTCGGCGCGTCATGCCGCCGCGCGCGCTTCGCCGAGCGCGGGCTCCAGCAGGGTCTGCGCAAGCCAGCGCACGACCGGCGGCGCGACGCCGTCGCCGACAAGCTTCAGCGCCGCTGTCGCGCCCGCCGGCAAAACATAATCGTCGGCAAGCCCCATCGCGCGCGCTGCCTCGCGCGGGCTCATCAGTCGCGAACGCACGCGGCCCTTGTCGATGTCCAGAACAATTTGCCGCGACGAGCCGCCGGCGGGCGTCCTGATGCAGCCCGCAAGGCCGTCAAACCGCGCCTCGAAACGCACTCTTTTGACGCCAACTTCGGTGCGCACGCGGCGAAAGCCGGCGCCGATGGTGCGCGCGCCGGAACGACGCAGCGCGGCGAGCGCGGCGGCCTGCGCGGGGGCCATCGCGGCGAGCAGCGCGCGCGTCTTCGCCGGCGGATCGAAGGCGAGGCCTTCCTCCAGAATATCCGCGAGCGCGACAGCGCGCGTCGGCGCCGGCCGCATGTCGATCCATCGCCAGCGCGCCTTTGCCTGCGGCGCCAACAACGCGAGCGCGCGCAACAGCGCCTCGGGCGCAGGCGCGCTCTGCACGGGCGCGCCGATGCGGTCTTCGCGCGCGCCGATGATGAAGAGACGCGGGCGCGACTGCGGAACGAAATCCGCCGCGTTGAGCACAGTCGCCGAAACGAAATAGCCGCGCGCGGCAAGGCGCGCGGCGACGCCGGCGAAATCGGCGCCGCCATGAGAGGAGAGGAGACCGGCGACATTCTCGATGACGATCAGGCGCGGCGCCCGCCCGTCATCGTCCAGCGCCTCCATCAGCCGCCAGAAACCGAAGAAAGCGCCGCTGCGCGCCGCGCCCAGTCCCCCGCGTGCCCCGGCGAGCGAAAGATCCTGACAGGGCGACGACGCCCAGGCGAGATCGGCCGTGCCGGACGGCAGGTCTCCCGCGCTCAGCGCATGGACGTCGCCGCTGCGGTGATCATCGAGCCCGAAATTCGCGCCATAGGCCGCGCGTTTCCCGTGATCGACGTCATTGGCGAAAAGGCAGCGCCAACGGGCCCCAAGGCCCAGCCGCGCCATGCCGCCGCCGGCGAAAAACTCGAGAAAAGTATGGCGTCGGTCCACGCGGCCCGCAGGGTGGTTGCCAGCCGGTTTTCCAGCGCTTTCCGGCCGCCATCAAGGTCCGGCCGGCGCGTTGACCGCCGGCGCGAACGGCCTGAGGGAGAGGGCCTTGTCGCCAGCGCCCTTTCTCGCGGTGTCACGCCCTTGCGGTTTCACGCGTTCAGCACCTTTGCGTTCAAGTTCACGGCCGCCGCCGCTGCGAGCGCCGCTGCTCTTTCCGCAATCGCCGCTGCGCTCCCCGAAAGACAGCGCCTTGAAGACCTTCTCATCGGCTCGGAAGGCGCGATCGTCCGCGTCGCCGTCCTTTGCCGCACGCGCTGCGAGATCGTTGCGAGCGAGGACCCGTCCGCCATCGGCTCTTTCCGCATCGAGGGCGTAGAGAAAAAACTCGACATCGATCTCACCGGTCATGGCGGCGTCGCGGAGCGCTTGCGCCTGAAACCCGTCGAGGGGGCGAGCCTGTTGACTGTCGAGGCGCCGGCGCGGCTCAACGCGGCGCGCGTCATCGACTGCAAGACCGACAGCGGCCCGGCGCGCTGCGTCGAGTTCCGCTTTGATCGCAGTACGCAAACCGTCGGAGCCCCGGAGCGGCTGGCGCAACCGCCGGCCGCCGTCGCGCGCGCCGCTGAAACGCCTAAACCCAAAGCGGCGCCGAAGCGCCCGGCGCCTGCGTCATTGTCAAACGAAGCAGCGCCGTCGCCCGGCCTGCGCAGCGATGCAGCGCCCGCCGACGAGGTTCCCTTCCTCGGCGCCGCGATCATCGACGCCGATCCGCGTCTGCGCGACAATCCCGATCTGCGGTTCGCGATTCCCGAAATCGCGCCGCCCGAACGTCTCGCGCCCCCTGCGCGCAAAATTCAATCGACGCTGAAGCAACGCGTCTCGGCGCCGGCCGCAAAATCGCCGGCGCGCTTCGACTTCGCACGCGAGATGACGGCGATCCTCGGCAAGAACAATGATCCCGCGACATGCGAGGGCGCCGCTGCGCGGCTCACCGCGGACGCCTGGGCGCTCGGCGCGATGGTCGATGTCGCCTACTGCAAGGCGGCGGCGGGCGCGCTCGACGCGGCGGATGACGACTTCACGCGCCTCCTCGCCTATACGCCCGACAATTATGAAGCGCTGGTGGGGCGCGGGCTCATCGCGTATGCGCGCGGCGAGCGCACGCGTGGTGTCGATTTCATGCAGGAAGCGCTCAACGCCCTGCCGCCGATTGCGGAGTCGAACCGCATCGCCGCGGCGATGGCGAGAAACTAGAGCGCCGGGCGAAGAAGTGGGCACCGGTTCTTCGCCGAACGGCGCGATAAAACAAAAGACTAGATCATCGGGCGTGATTCAGAAATCACGCCCGATGATCTAGGAGACCTTCGAACG
>CAZNXR010000198.1:0-5126 GCA_964576815.1 uncultured Caulobacterales bacterium
TCCGGAGTGCCAGCTGGTCGCTATCCTCGACGCCGACAAGGAATGCTTCCTGCGCTCCGAAACATCGCTCATCCAGACGATCGGGCGCGCGGCGCGCAACGTCGACGGCCGCGTTATTCTTTATGCGGACCGCATCACCGGATCGATGGAGCGTGCGATGGCGGAAACCGACCGCCGCCGCGAGAAACAGGTCGCGCATAACGAGGCCCACGGCATCACGCCGCAATCGACGAAGGCGATGATCTCAGACCTCGCGCGCGACGACGACGAGGGACGGAAAGCGGCGATGGGCACGAGCTTCGTCGGCCACCGTTCAACGCCGCGCGCGAGCGCCGGCGGCTTCGCGGAAGACGGCGCCGACTTCGGCCACAACCTTCGCACCGTCATTCAGGGTCTCGAAAGGGAGATGCGCGAGGCCGCCGCCAATCTCGAATTCGAGGAAGCCGCAAGACTACGCGACGAGATCAAACGCCTGCAGGAAACGGAACTCGCGGTCGCCGACGATCCCTTCGCGCGGCAAAGCGTGATCGAGGAGCGGATCGAGGCGGGTTCCGGCGGGCGGATCACCAAGAGCGAAGGGACGGTGAGCACGCTGCTGAGCAAGCCGAAGGGCCGGCGGCGGTAAAATATGCTCTTGACACCATATGCGTAGCGGATCATATTGATGGCGTGGACGGTCGAGTTGCATCCGGATTTCGTGCCGGAGGTTCTTGAGTTGTCCGCTGACGTGCGGCGCGAATTAGCCGCGCAAGCGACAGTGCTGGAAATGTTCGGGCCATCGGCGCGCAGACCGCGGGTCGATACGCTGAAAGGGTCGCAGCACGCCAACATGAAGGAGCTTCGGTTCGACGCTGACGGCGGAGTCTGGCGGGTCGCTTTTGCGTTCGATCCTGAGCGAAAGGCGGTCCTGTTGGTCGCTGGCGACAAGTCGGGCGTCAGTCAGTCCAAGTTTTACAAGCGGCTGATCGCCGTCGCCGATGCGCGGCTCAGCGCTCATCTCGAAGAGTTGAGAAGGAATTAGCGATGGGAATGACGCTGAAAGCGTTGATAAGCAAGCTGCCGCTGGATGAAAGGCGAGCGATTGAAGCGCGCTCGAAGGAATTGATCGCGGAGGAATTGACCCTGCAGGACCTCCGAAAGGCGATGGGCAAGACGCAGGTTGAGTTGGCGAAGGCGCTCGACGTCGGACAGGACGCGATCAGTCGCGTCGAGAAGCGCGCCGACATGCTGCTCTCGACCCTCAGCGAGCATGTGCGCGGCCTCGGCGGCGAACTGACGCTCGTCGCAAAATTCCCGAACCGCGCGCCGGTGCGGCTGACGGGGCTCGGGGGTCTTACTCCGGAGAAGAAAGCGCCGGCGAAGAAGCGGGCGGGGGTGCGGAAGAAGAAGCGGGCGGCGTGACGGGATCGGAAAGGGGGCGGCGGCATTGACAATCCGGCAATATCGCCTGATATTGCCGCCCATATGAAGACGACGATCGACATTCCGGACGCCCTTCTCGCCGAAGCGCAAGAGCTTGCGCGGCGGGAGAAAACGACGCTGAAGGCGCTGACGCAGGAAGGGCTGCGCAAGGTCATCGCCGAGAAAAAGGCGACGAAGAAGCCGTTCAAGCTGCGCGACTGTTCGGTTGGCGGCGACGGCCTCACCGATGAATTCAAAAATGCGACATGGGAGCAGATCCGCGATGCGATCTATGAGGGTCGCAGTTGATCGCCTTCGATACGAACATTCTGGTCCACGCGCATCGGCGCGACTCCGAATGGCATCAGGCGGCGGCGGCGTGCATGCGCGAAGCGGCGGAAGGGGCTGCGCTTTGGGCCATTCCCTGGCCTTGCCTTCACGAATTTTTCGCCGTCGTCACCCGACCGCGCGTTTTTTCGCCGCCATCGACGATTGCCGAAGCGGTTCACCAGATCGAAGGGTGGATGGCGTCGCCAAACCTGATGGTCCTCGCCGAGACGGCGGATCACTGGACGACGCTCAGGGGATTGCTCAGCGCCGGCCGCATCGTCGGTGGGGCCGTGCACGACGCGCGCATCGCCGCGCTGTGCCTGCAGCACGGGGTCAGCGAACTCCTCACCGCAGACCGCGACTTCTCGCGCTTCCCGGCCCTGCGCACGCGTAATCCGCTGGTTTGAAGCGGGCGCGCCTGCAGTAGGGTGGGCTTTAGCCCGCCGCTTTGCCGAAAACGGCGGGCTGAAGCCCGCCCTACTTCAAACACGTCGCGCTGCGCGACGGTCTCGTAAAAGAGCTCTGCGGCGGAAAGCTGCGGCGACGGGGTGGTCCCAAAAGAAGCGATCCAGCCGTTGAAAACGTCAGCCGCCAGTTCATCGATGCCTCCCTGAAAATCCGTTCCCCGATAGGAAATCACCACGCGGCCGCCGAGGTCGTACGCGGTCGCGAAGAAGCCTGTGTTCTGATAGCCGTCGGGAAGTTGATCCGTTCGGCGAATGGCGTTGCCGACTTGACTGCCGACGACCGCAAGACCAACAGGGTCGTTTGGGCGCTGAAAGCGATTGTAAGCGTCCATCGCAAGAACGGCGTAATAGAGATTTGGCGACAACGTCATGCCTCAATCCTCATTGGATAAATGCACTGTGGTAAGTCTTCTGGCCGAATGCAGCTTTGGGGTCATCTGACAAGCGGAAGGGTTGAACGAGACTGTCGTCAGAATCTCTGATGATCCAGCTCAGTCTGTCTTGAACATTTGACGTCAGCGGCGATTTCGGATCGACGATTTCGATCGATAGCCCGAGAAACTTCGCGCCGGGGCCGTGTGTTTTCGCGAGGTTGTCCGGATCAACCTCATAGACGCTCGTCGGGGCGGCCTCATCGCGGAACGCGGCGATCTTGGGATATCGATTATCTAGAACCGGTATCCCTGGGTTCGTTCTAGGATAGGCCTTTGCGCCTTTCAGTGCGCGCAATCCACGAATAGTAGTGTCGTCTGCGTCCCCTGCGACAGGAACGCCCCAAAGCAACCCGACTATGACTAGGTAATCTTGCAGCAACACGAACAACGCATCCGCCTCGCCGCCGAAATCGAGGACCGTCGCTTCCATCTTCAGCGTCCGGCCCATCATCATGCGGGTGAGGGAGTTGGGCGTGTAGCTCGCGCGCATCTCGTTAACCGCGAAGCCTTCATAATCATCGCCATTGAGCCTTGCGCGCGCGATCACCTTGAACCGAACACGCGCCTCGCCGCCACCGGCGCCGCATCCGGAAACAGCAGCCATCCCCGCGCCACCTGCGATTAAAGCCCCAACCCGCCGCCGTGTCATCGTCATCGCTCAATCTCCTCAAGCCGCAGAAATCGTGCATTTCGCCTTTGGCTCAATGCACCCTACTTGCTACTTACTCTGGTCCGTCCGCAGTCGGAAAACAGCCCGCCTCAAAACGCCCGATGCGCCCCAAGATCCGCCTCCGCCTCGCCGCGCGCCAGCCGTTCGTAGAAACCGTACAGCGTTTCGCCGCCCGTTTCCGGCGTCGCGTCGTCGTCGTAGCGGCCCTCTGCTTCGTCCCAGACGAGCATCGATTCCGTTGCGTAGTAATGGCCGATGCGGGCGAATTCCGCTTTCGCCTTCAGGGGCGGGGCGAATGTTCCGGCTGCGGACAATAGGCGCGCCGCGCCCGCGAGCATTGCCGGCGGGACCGATGAAAAGCGCGGGGGCTTGCCCAGAGCGGCGAAAAGCCGTTCGCCCTGTTCGCGCGGGGTGATCGCCGGGCCCGGGCCGCCGATGGGGAGGATGCGGCCCGCCGCCGCGCCGTCTTCAAGCCGCGCGGCGATGTAGCGCGCAAGGTCGCCGTCGCTGATCGGCTTCGTCGACGTCAGGCGCCCGTCGCCAAACATGAGGAAGGGTTTCCCCGCGCGAAGGCGCGCCATCTGCCCTGACAGTGATTTGAAATAGGCGGTCGGGCGGATGATCGTCCAGTCGAGGGCTGAGGCCATGAGCTTTGCTTCAAAGGCGAGCTTGGCGTGCTGGAAGGCGAGGCGCGGCTTCTGCACGCAGATGGCCGAGAGCTGCACGAAACGCCGGACGCCCGCGCGCTGCGCGAGGTCCAGCGCGGCGTCATGCGCGGCGTAGTCGACCGCCCAGGCGTCGTCCGGCGCCCCGTTGCGCGAGGCAAGGCACGAGACGACCGCGTCGAACGCTTCCCCCGCGAATCCGTCGCGCGCCAGTGAGCCGGCGTCCGTCGCCTGGCCGCGGCGGAGGATCGCGCCGCCCAAGCCCGCCGAATCGGCGCCTGGGCGGATTAGCGCGACGACTTCATGCCCGTTTGCGCTGAGCGCTCGCGCCGTCGCACGGCCGATAGAGCCGGTCGCGCCGAGCAGCAGCACGCGGCGAAGGACAGGCGTCAACGTCACCCGCGCGCCCCATCGTGCTTCATCTTGCTGCCGATCATGGCGCGCGATGTTTCAGATCGCGCGCAGCGGCGCAATGGGCGCGGCAGGGTGGCGCGCTCATCATCCGCCCCCGCCCCGGCCGCGTATCGAGCGCATGTCTGTACCCGCCCTCACTGTCTGGTTCGACGGCGCCTGCCCGCTCTGCACGGCGGAAATCTCGCTGATGCGGCGACTGGACGCGAAGGGCGCCATCGACTTCGTCGACGTCGCATCGCCCGATGCCGCCTGCCCGCTCGACCGCACCGACCTGCTCGCGCGGTTTCATGCGCAGGAGACGGGCGGGCCGATCGTTTCCGGCGCGGCGGCGTTCGCGGCGATGTGGCGCGCGATCCCGCTGTTGCGCCCATTCGGGGTCATCGCGCAATTCCCGCCAGCGCTGTGGCTGCTGGAGCGCGCCTATCGCCTGTTCCTGCGCGCGCGGCCCGGGCTTGTTCGCGCGCTGTGCGCTCCGCCTTCCCGCCCTCGCAACGAGGGAGATCGTTCGGCTGCCGCGTGAACTCCGGCTTACCGACGGCGCCAAACAGGCCAAACCCGGACGCAATCAAAATAGCAACGCCGCGCCCCGGGTTACGGGACGCGGCGTCACGCATGCGAAAATGCTTGTGTAACGCTATTTCGCAGCCTTGCGGCGGCGCGCGATGCCCGCGGCGGCGAGGCCGGTCAAGAATAGCGGAATTGCGCCCGGGACCGGGATCGGCGAGTCGGAGACTTCGATGCCGCC
>CAZNXR010000199.1:0-5100 GCA_964576815.1 uncultured Caulobacterales bacterium
TCCTGAGCGACACGCCGAGCGCGCCGGCGCCGATGTTCACCGCCCAGAAGGGAAAAACCGGCGCGAGCCGGAGGAGGAACATGTAGCTGAGTTCGTTCTCGCGAAAGCCTTGCTCCATCTGCGCGAAGAAACCTTTCGCGCGTTGCCTGAAAGAGTCGCCCGCCGCCGTGCGCGCCGCGAGGAAGACAGCGACCGCGCCGAGCGTCGCGGCGGTGACGATCGCCGGCACGCCGGCTGCGAGCCCGAAAAGAAATCCGCCGAAGACCGTGAGGATTGAGGCGCCCGGAAAACTGATGGCGACCGCAGCGGCGTAAACCGCCATAAAAGCCGCGAGCGCCAGCAAAGGCGAGCCCTCGACCCAGGCCTTTAGGGCGGCCCGGTTTTCCCTCAAGACGTCGAGCGAAAAATAGCGGTCGAGATCGAAAGCGAAGAAAGCGGCGAGCCCCGCGACAACCAATAGCAGGGGAAGAAACCGGGCGAGACCTTTAGGCGCGGGGGCGGCGGGCTCTGGCATGGGGGCTCTCTTTGACTTTGGCGGGCGCTCTAACAGGTTCCGGCCGGGGGGCCCACGGCGGCAACGGCCTTGTGAGGCGGGAGGCGCGTCACGAAAGCGCGATTCTGCGGCGGATTTAGGCGCCGGCGCGCGTTCGCTTGACGGGCCCCGACCCCTCGTTTAAGAGCGCGCCTCCACGGCGGCCGGACCGCCATTGGGCCAATCCCGCGAGACCGACGATGAAGCGCACCTATCAACCGAGCAAGCTCGTCCGCAAGCGCCGCCACGGCTACCGCGCGCGCCTTGCGACCAAGAACGGCCGCAAGGTGCTGGCGCGTCGCCGCGCCAAGGGCCGCAAGAAGCTCTCGGCCTGAATCTGGCGTCCCCGGCCGGTTCGCCGCGTCCCCGCGCAATGTCGGTTCTCCGCAAACGGGCGGATTTCCTCGCCGCTCAAGGCGGGATGAAGGCGGGCGCGCCGACGCTTCTTTTATCGCGCGGGCTCTCGCCAAACGGACTCGCTGAGCCGCGCCTTGGGTTCACCGTCACCAAAAAGCTCGGCTCTGCGGTCATCCGCAATCGAATCCGGCGCCGCCTGCGCGAGGCTGCGCGACTCGTTTTCCCTGACGGCGCCGTCGCCGGTTATGATTATGTGGCGATCGCGCGCCCGCAAGCGCTCACCGCTGAGTTCGGCGCGCTCCTTGACGATATGAAGCGCGCCCTTTTAAGGCTCAGCGCCCACCCCAAATAAGGCCGCGCCGTCAGGGGCGCCGTCGCGCCGCCTTTTCCCAAGAGAGAGTGATGGATCGCAACGTCATCCTGTTTATCGTCCTGACGGCGGCTGTCCTCATCGGGTGGGACGCCTTCGTCATCGCACCGCAACGCGAAGCCATGCGCGAGGCTCGGCAGGCCGAGGCGATTGAAACGGCCGCGAATGCCGGCATGACGACTGATCTCGCCGCCAAGACGGAAGGGCCGAAGTCGCTGAGCGTCGATGAGGCGCTCAAAGCCTCGCCCGGACGCATCAAGATCGAAACGCCGAGCCTGACGGGATCGATCAATCTCGCCGGCGGCCGCATCGACGATCTGTCGCTGAAAAACTATCGCGAGACCATCGATCGGAACAGCGCGATGATCCGCCTCTTGTCGCCTTATGACGCCGAGCACGGCCATTATGTCGAACAGGGTTTCGTCGGCGTCGTCGAGGGTTCGACCAGCGGCGTGCAAACAGAGTCCGCCCGCTGGACTGCGCCGGCGGGCGCGACGCTGACGCCGTCCTCGCCTGTCACGCTGACGGCGCGCGCAGGCGATCTCACCTTCACCAAAACCTACTCCGTCGATGACAAGTTCATGTTCACCGTCAAACAGTCGGTGCGCAATGACGGAGCGACGCCCGCGCGCGTGACGCCCTACGGCCTCGTCGTGCAGCGCGGCATTCCCGAAGGGGCCGGCAAGCAGGTCATCCTTCACGAAGGTCCTGTCGCTGTCGTCGCCGACAAGCTTTATGAGCGTAAATATCCAAAAGCCGTAACTGCGGCGGTCGAAGTCAGCGGCGATCGCGGCTGGGTCGGCATCACCAACAAATACTGGCTCGCCGTCGCCGCCCCGCCTCAGAATGAGGCGATCAGCGTGACGATGCGCAATGTCGGCGGACCGGCGTCGCCGGTCTTTCGCGCCAATTATGCGCTTGCTGAACGCGTCGTCGCACCGGGCGCGACCGTCGAACTCACCTCGCATATTTTCGCCGGCGCCAAGGATGTCGATATCATTCGCGCCTATGAGCGTCCGGTCGAGGAGGGCGGCCTTGGCGTTTGGGATCTCGACCGCGCCGTCGATTGGGGCAATTTCTTTTTTCTGACGCGCCCGATTTTCTGGCTGCTCAATTATTTCGGCAACCTGACCGGCAATTTCGGCGTGGCGATCCTCCTGCTGACGCTCGTCGTCAAGGCGCTGATGTTCCCGCTCGCCAACAGCGCCTTCGACGCCATGTCGAAGATGAAGAAGCTGCAGCCGAAAATGGAGGAGCTGAAAGTCCGCACCGGCGACGACAAGATGAAGCTCCAGCAGGAGATGATGGAGCTCTACAAGAAGGAGAAGATCAACCCGCTCGCCGGCTGCATGCCGATCCTGTTGCAGATGCCGATCTTCTACGCGCTCTACAAAGTGCTTTTCGTGACGCTTGAGCTTCGCCACGAGCCGTTCGTCGGCTGGCTGAGGGATCTCTCGGCGCCGGACCCAACCTCGATCTTCAACCTCTTCGGCCTGCTGCCGTTTGAACCGACCGCCGTTCCGATGATCGGCGCCTTCCTCGGCATCGGCGTATTGCCGCTGCTGATGGGCGCCGCGATGTATGTGCAGACCAAACTCAACCCGCCGGCGACGGACCCGATCCAGCAGCAGGTTCTGGCGATGATGCCGTTCCTGTTCGTCTTCCTGTTCGCGTCTTTCGCGTCGGGTCTCGTGCTTTACTGGGTGTGGAGCACCGTGCTGTCGATCGTGCAGCAATGGTTCATCATGAAGAAGAACGGCGTAACGGTCGACTGGAGCAATTTGTTGCCGTTCCTGAAGCCGAAGACAGCCGCGCTCGAAAAGAAGTGACGACGGACGCGCTCACTGACGCCGATCTTGAGCGCGGGCGCCTTCTCTTCGCCGGCCCCTGTACGTTCATGCTCGGCGTCGTCGGCATGGACGGACTGCCTGATGAGGGCCCGCCGGAGATCGCCTTCGCCGGCCGGTCGAATGTCGGCAAATCATCGCTCCTCAACGCGCTCACCGGCCGCAAGAACCTCGCGCGCGCGTCCAACACGCCAGGGCGCACCAAAGAGATCAACTACTTCGACCTCGGCGGCGCCCTGCGCCTCGTCGATCTCCCCGGCTATGGCTATGCGCGCGCGACGCGGAAGGACGCGAAAAAATGGGCGGGCGTGACGCGCGATTTCCTGCGCGGGCGCAGGGCGCTTCGGCGCGTCTGCCTGCTTATCGATGCGCGGCATGGTCTGAAAGACATCGACGAGGAGGTGATGAGCCTCCTCGACGCCGCCGCGGTCAATTACCAGATCGTGCTGACGAAGGCGGACAAGGACAAGCCGACGGCGATCGAAACGCTGGTCGCGGAGACGGCCGCGCGCATTCGCAAACGGCCCGCCGCGCACCCGGAAGTCCTTGCGACATCGGCCGAAACGGACGCCGGCCTCGGCGCGCTGCGTGCGGAGATTGCGCTGCTCGCCGGACGGTAACGCTTCGTTAACCCTCCGGGTTGCGAAGTCGGGCTCGCCGCCGATGCCGCACGCAATGACCGAGCGCCTCACTTCCACGCCTCCTAGAGAAGCCAAAGATTTGTCGGCGCTGATCGCCGCTTATCTCCGGCATCTGCGTGCGGAGCGCCGCGCCAGTCCCTATACGATCCGCAATTACGAAGCGGCGTTATGGAATTTCGATTCGTTCGCGCGTGAGCATTTCGGCAAGGCGCCCTCGCGCCGCGACCTTGAACGCATCGAACTCAGCGATTTCCGCAGCTTCCTCGCGCGGCGACGCGCCGACGGGCTTGGGGCGGCTTCGCTGAAAGTCGAACTTTCGGCATTGAAAGGCTTCTTTCGCTTTCTCGCGCGCCGCGAGGGGATTGAGAACGACGCCATCGCTGCGATGCGCGGACCGAAGCTGAAGCCAAAGCTGCCGCGCCCGGTCGATGCGGAAAGCGCAGAGACGCTTCTCAATCTTTCCGATCCGTCGCGCGAGGCATGGATCGGCGCGCGCGACGATGCGCTCTTCACCCTGCTTTACGGCGCAGGGCTAAGGATTTCCGAGGCGTTGTCGCTGACGCGCGCGGATGCGCCGGAGGGCGAGACGTTGCGCGTTCTCGGCAAGGGCTCGAAGGAGCGCATCGTTCCGGTCATTCCGGCGGTGCGCGACGCGATCACCGCCTATCTCCGCCTTTGCCCCTACACGCAGGCGCCAGGCGACCCGCTGTTTGTCTCCGTGCGCGGCAAGGGGCTGCACCCGCGCATCGCGCAAGGCGAGATGAAGCGGCGCGCGAGATTGCTTGGGCTTCCCGACAGCGCGACGCCGCACGCGCTCCGCCATGCTTTTGCGACGCAGCTTCTCGCCGCCGGCGGCGATTTGCGCTCGATTCAGGAGCTTCTCGGTCATGCGTCGATCGCCGCGACGCAGCGCTATACGAAGGTTGACGAGGCGGCGCTGATGACGGCGCACCGCGCCGCGCATCCGCGCGCCCGCTAAGGCTTCAGCGCCCGCGACCGTCGTCGCGCATTATAGTCAGCAAGATCGCGCCTGATCTCCGGCATCAGGATGTAAAGCGCGATGATGTTCGGAATGCACATGCCGAACAGCATCGAGTCGATGAAATCGATGATCGACGAGAGCGAGATCGCCGCGCCGACCGACAGCATCAGGCAGAGCGTCAGCTTGAAAGCGACATCGACGGCGCGCGATGGGCCGAACAGATAAGCCGCCGCCTGCGCCCCATAATAGGACCAGCTGACCAGAGTCGTGAACGCAAAAAGCATCGACGCGACGAGGAGAAGCGTCGGGAACCAGTCGAAGGCGCTGGCGAACGCCGCCGAGGTGATCTCGATGCCGCGGTCGGGCGGCTG
>CAZNXR010000200.1:0-5097 GCA_964576815.1 uncultured Caulobacterales bacterium
GTCGCTTGACGGCGCAGCGCCCGCAAGCATCGGCAGCAGGGACTAGTCGGCGCCCCACGGCGCCGGGGGATTTTCCACCCGCGCCGTCAGATCGAACTCGACGCGGAAATGACGGTTCGGGCGTTTGAGCTCATAGGCGAATGTCTTCGCATCGATCTCCATCGCCCAGACATTATCGACCGACACGGCGCGGCCTTCGCGAAGAAACAAATCCTTGGAGAACATGTCGGCCGGGAACTCCTGACGGGCCGCTGTCCCTGGCGCATCGGTGTCGCCGCCATATTGGGTGAGCACGTCTTCGCCGCCGTCCTCGTGGCGATGGTCATGCTTGAGTCGAAGACCCTTGCCGGTGCGCGTAAGGACCCATGTCCGCGACCGATCCTCGCCGACGTGAAAAGGAATACGAATCTCGCTCGCCGAGCATTCGCGCACCTCCATCACGAGACGTTCGTCCGCCATGTCAGAGTCCGCGGCGTCGGTGGTGACGAGGCGGCCCTGATAGGCCTTGCCGCAATTGGCGGATATCGCTTCGAAGAATGCGTCCTGCGGCGAGGAAGGCGGCGCGGTCGCCGCGCAAGCCGAAAGCATAAGAGCACAAAAGATCGCCCTCTTCATCGCCGCATCTCCCTGTAGATCGCCTCCGACCCCTGTCACAAAATCGCCGGCCGCGCCAGCGTCACGCTTCCCAGTCCTTTTCGAGCCGGCGCGCCGTGAGCAGCATCAGCGCCGCCGCAATGACGTAAAAGCCGGTCCCGGAAAGGATCGCGTAGCGCAGCGACTCGTCGCCGAACCGCGCCGTCATCGAGTCGGAGAGCGCGCCGATCGCAAGATTGCCGAGTCCGATGCCGATGAGATTGTTGACAAAGAGAAACACCGCCGACGCCGTCGTGCGCATGTTCGGCGGCGATAGATGCTGGAACGCGGCGATAACAGGGCCGAGCCAGACAAGGCTCAGCGCCGTCGGAACGAGGAACAGGAAAAACGTCAGCGTCAGCGACGTCGACAGCACGCCCGCGGCGAAGAACGGAATGGTGAGCAGGAACGCGACGCCCGGAACGAGCGCATAAGCCGCTTTATTCTTTTTTCCCAGGCGGTCGGCGAGCACGCCGCCGAGCCAGATTCCCGCGACGCCGCCGAGGAGAAGCAGCGCGCCGTAAAAATATGAGGCGAAAAGGACAGGTTTCGGGTCAGGCGGAATTAGAAAGTCAGGCAGGAAGGAAAAGAACGACGGCAGCGCATCGCCGAAGCTTCGAACGAAAAACGACGGCAGCCAGAAGATGATGCCGTACCCCATCATGGAAGAAGACGCCGCGCCGAAGGAAAGGCCCCAAAAACTCGGTTTTCGTGCAAGCGTCTTTACGACATCGCGGATCGGCGCAGGTTGCGGCGGCGGGCCTTTGTCAAAGGCGCCGCGATCGGGGTCCTTCACCGTCATCCGCAATACGGGCGCGAGCAACAGGCCCGCCAGCCCGACGACGATGAACGCCGAACGCCAATCGAGATAGCTCGTCAGCACGCCGCCAAGGAGTATGCCGAACGCCGAACCGACCGGAATGCCGAAGGAATAGATCGACAAAGCGCGCGCGCGTTTCTCCGACGGGAAATAGTCTGCGATGAGGGAATAAGCAGGCGCGACGCCGCCCGCCTCTCCCACCCCGACGCCGAGGCGCGCAAGAAACAGTTGGGTGAAGTTCTGCGCCAGCCCGCACAGCGCCGTCATGGCGCTCCAGACAGCGAGCGCGATCGTCATGATCCAGACGCGGCTCTTGCGGTCGGCGAGCACGGCGATCGGTATGCCGAGGATCGTATAGAAAAGCGCGAAGGCGAGACCGCCCATCAAGGAAAGTTGCGTGTCGTTGAGGCCGAGATCGGCCTTGATCGGCACCGCAAGGATGCCGACGATTTGCCGGTCGATGAAATTGAACGTGTAAACGACGACGAGGATGAACAGGACCCAGGCGCGGTAGCCGGGCGTTGTCGCCTTCCCGCCGATCAAGGCGCCTTGCCTTCGATACGTGAGAGAAATGCGCGAACGTCGTTGATAGAACGCTCAGCCGCTTCCTCATGGGCGACATGACCGACGCCGGGATAAACGATCAATTCGGCGCCGCTGATCGCTTCGGCCAGCTGGGCGCCTTGCTCCGCCGGGATCACCTTGTCTTCGGCGCCCCACAAAATGAGCGTCGGCGCCGTAATGGACTTCAAGAGCGGCTCAGGGTCCGGCAGCGAGAATTCCTCAATCGATTCGACAAAAGCATCGCCGTTGCCCGGTTGACGCATCAGGACCGCCGTGCGCCTGACGCCGTCGGGAGAGATCGCGGCGGGGTCCGCGTATACGCCCTGAAGCGCGAGCGCCACGCCCGCCTCCGTCGGGTTGCGCAGAAAGAATGCGAACGGCGCCGGCGGCGACAAGGGCTGGTCCGCAACGCCCCTGTTTGGGTAAGCGCCGGGCGAGACGAGAATGAGCGCCGTCACGCGATCGGGCGCCGCCGCCGCAAATCTCCAGGCCGCCAGGCCGCCGAGAGAATTGCCGCCGATGACGGCGCGCTCAACGCCCAAGGCGTCCATCAGGTCGCCGATAAACGCAGCGCGCTCTTCGGGGGAATATCTCTTCTGCGGATCGGGGCCTGAAAGGCCGTGACCGAGAAGGTCGAACCGAATGACCCGATAGTCCCGCTTCAGGCCGGCAGCCCAGGCGTCGAAGGATTCAAGGCTGTAGATGAAGCCGTGAAGGAGGATGACCGGCGGCGCATCGACGGGCCCTTCTATTCGGACGCGTACATTCGCCCCCGCTACGGAAAGCATCCGGTCGTTTTCGGTCAGGTATTCAGATGCCGAACCGGCGAGCCTCTCCTGCGCGCGCCACATCAAGTAGCCGGCCGACAGCCCGCCCAGCAATGACAGGGCCGCCAATGCGATGATCAGCCGTCTGAACAAGGAACGCCTCCGCCGCCGCCGGCCGAAAGATCCGGCGCGAACCGTGAATTACTCACAACGATTCGCGCCGGCAGGGAGAAACCGATATCCCTAAAAGGCGACCCTGACGGTGCCGAACACCTGGCGCGGATTGCCGAAGAACGTGGTGAGCACGCCTGACGCGCCCAGCGGGGAATTGCCGAACTGCGGCAGCGCCGTCACGAAGTCATAGCCGGCGACGACGTATCGCTTGTCGGTGAGGTTCGTGCCGTGGACGCCGGCGCTGAGGCGGCCGTCGTCCGTCGTCCAGTTGAATCCGGCGTTGAGCAACGCATAGGCCGGCTGGTCGATCGGCGAACGGAAGTTGAACTGGTGCGTCAGGCTCTTGAAAGAGAAGGACGTGTAGAGATTGACGCCGCCGTCCCTGCCGAACATCGACAACGGACGATTGTAGTTCAACTGCGCGAATGACGTGATCTTCGGCGTGTTCTGGAAGACCGCGACGTTCGTCAGGTCAGGCGGCGGCGAACCGCGGCCGAGATATTCGTCGAACTCGGCGCTGATGTAACCGAGCGCGAATTGGACGTTGATTGCGTCGCCCGCCGAGAGCCAGTCCTGGGCGAGGCGTACGTCGCCCTCCCACTCGATGCCCCAAAGCGTCGCGGCCGCAGCGTTCGTCGTCACGCCTGCGAAAGTGTCGGCGATGCCGTCGCCATTCGTATCGACGCCGAACGAGCCCGGGATCTGCACATCCTGATAATCGCTGTAGAAGACGGCGAAATTGGATGTGGCGACATTTCCGAACTGGCTCTTGAGGCCCACTTCAAAAGTGTCGATCTCTTCGGGCTGGAACAAGCAGAAGCTGCGCTGGTCATCCGGATCGAGCGCGCCGGGGATCATGTTCCCGTTGATGTCGGGCGCGGTGACCGCGACGCAGCGGGGGTCGAACGACCCGCCTTTGAATCCTTTCGCGTAGGACACATAGCCGGTGTGCTCGTCGCTGAAGGCGTAGGAAATGCTGGCGCGCGGGCTGAAGTCCTCAAAGTCTGCGTCGGCGAGAAGGTTCGATTGCGTGATGAGCGGCGGGCGCAGCGGACCGCCGAGCGAGGGCGACAGCGTGCCGAGCGGAAAGCCGGGACCGCCATTCACGAAGATCTGGCGACGAAGGAAGATCGACCGCTCGTCCTGCGTGTATCGCCCGCCGACTGCGACCGACAGACGGTCGGTCACGTCAAACGAAAAGTCGCCGAAGATCGACCATGTGCGCGTATCGACGTCGCTTGACGTAAAGACGTTGGTCGCGCCCCCGCCGAGCAGCACGTCGAAATCATTCCGGGCGTTAGCCGACAGATAATAGAAGCCGAGAACGCCGGAGAGCCGTTCGCCCTCGTAGAGCGCCTGGAATTCCTCGCTGAACTGGTGGTCCCGGTATTCGGTCGCAACATCGAGGTCGATGATCGGCAGCGAATCGAAATCGATCGGCGTCGTCGTGTCGCTGTCCCGGTAAGCGAGGATGTTCTTGAACGTCAGCTTATCCGTGGCGCGAAATTCGACGACGTTGGAGAGACCGCGCGCCTGAACGCCCTGCTCCGGGACATTGAGGCCCGAGCGCGTGTCGAAGACGTTGTCGAGCACCGGAAACTCGACGGCGCCGCCGGCCGGAAAGTCAAAGGGGAGCAGGCGGTGTCCCTGACGGGGATCGGAATCATCTTCGGTCCAGTCGCCGGTGAAGCGGACCGAAAGCTTGTCCGAAGGGTCCCACTCGATGCTGGCGCGGAAGGCGAGAACGTCCTTGTTGTAGTTTTCGAGCTCCGTCAGATTGAGGTTGTCGCCGAAGCCGTTGCGCGTGAGGTACGCGACGCCGCCGCCGATCCTCAGATCGCCGATGAAGCTGTCTTTCAGCACCGGCAGACTGAACGAACCGACAGCGTCGAACTGGCCGTAATTGCCGCCGGTCAGCCGGAGCGTCGCGGAGGGATCGTCGGACAGCCGGCGGGTCACATACTTGATCGCGCCGCCGATCGTGTTGCGGCCGTAAAGCGTTCCCTGCGGTCCGCGCAGCACCTCGATCCTTTCGACATCGTAGATGTCGAGAAGCGCCGCCTGCGGACGATTGAGATAAACATCGTCGATATAAAGACCGACGCCGGCTTCGAAACCTGCGACCGGGTCTTGCTGGCC
>CAZNXR010000201.1:0-5089 GCA_964576815.1 uncultured Caulobacterales bacterium
CCGCCGACGAGCCTGTCCGCGCGGTCGAAGACATGAAAGGCGACGCCGGCCCGAACCCGGAACTGGCGATCATAGGCCCGCAGCCGCAACCGGTAGGCGTCGGATTTGGCTTCTTCGGGCTTCCAGTCAGGCTCCCAGCGCGTCAGGTGAACCCGGCTCTGCTCCCGAAGGCGCGCCCAGGCGTCATAATCCTCGGCCTCCGGCGCGCGCAGGTAAACGTCGCCGGCGGTTAGCAGCGGCGGCTTCAGCGGCGCCCGCCCGAAGTCGAAATTCAGCAAGGAGATGCCCAACGCCCGCTCCCATTCGGAGCGTCTTTTCGCGCCGAACGGGCTTCGGGGCAATCTCGTTCCGCCGGCCCCGTCACCGACCGTCGAGCGCGGCCTCAAAACTCCCGAACGCGCCCGGTCCGACCACCGCCAGCGAGGCGACGCCCGATAGCGCCTTCGCCGCCGCCGCCTGCACATCGGCGATCGTCACGGCGTCCAGCCGCGCGGCGAGTTCGTCCGGCGCCATGAGACGGCCATGCGCGTAGAGCTGGCCGACCGCCGTCTCGATCCGGTTCGAGGGGTTTTCGAGCGCCATCAGCATGGTCGATTTCAACATCGCCTTCGATCGCTCGATCTCCCTATCGGTCGGCGCGGCGGCGAGCGCTTCGATATCGCGGCGAATGAGCGTGATCGCTTCGGCGGCGTTCGCCGCATCCGTCCCGGCGTAAACGCCGATCGTTCCGGCGTCCTCATAGGCGTCGGCGAAGGAATGAACGGCGTAAGCGAGCCCGCGCTCCTCGCGCACCGACTGAAAGATGCGCGACGACATGCCCCCGCCGAGCGCTTCGGCGAAGACGCGCGTCGCGTAATAGTCGTCGGCGGTTACGCCAGCGCCCGGAAAGGCGAGCGCGAAGTGCGTCTGCTCGATGTCGCGCGCGTCGTGCCGGCGACCGCCAACATAGCGCGCCGGCGCGCGCGGCGGCGGCGGCGCGCCTTTCGCAAAAGAAAATGTTTCGCGCGCGAGACGCTCGATCACCTTCGCCTCGACGCCGCCGGACGCCGCGATGACCATATCGTGCGCGCAATAGGTGCGGCGCATGAAGGCGCGAAGGCTTGCCGGCGTCTGCGCCATGACGCTTTCCTCCGTACCGAGAATGGGTCGGCCGAGCGGATGATCGCCGAAGGAAAGGGTCTGCAGGACCTCCATCACGGCGTCGTCCGGCTGGTCCGCCGCCTCGCCGATCTCCTGGATGACGACCTCCTGTTCCTTTTCAAGTTCTGCGGGGTCGAACGCCGGATCGCCGAGAATGTCGCCGAGAATGTCGAAGCCTAGCGCCGCATCGCCGCTGAGAACGCGCATGTAATAACCGGTGCGCGTGTAGCCGGTGCCGGCGTTCATGTACCCGCCGACCGCCTCGATCTCTTCGGCGATCTGGCGCGCGGTGCGGCGCTTCGTTCCCTTGAAGGCCATATGCTCAAGAAGGTGCGCGGCGCCGTTCTCCGCAGGCGTTTCGTCGATCGTCCCGGCGCGGACGAAGACGCCGATCGCGGCGGACCGGAGCCCCGGCATCGGATCGACGACAAGGCGCACGCCGTTCGGCAAGACGATGAGATCGGGAATCAACGGACGGACCTTTCGACGAAAGAGCTTCTCTTCACGATCAGCGCACGGATCGCGGCGACGCCGGCCGGCGCCGTCTCGCAGCGTTCCGGTGCGGTCATCATGGAGGCGAGCCGCACCGGCAAAGCGGGATGGACCCCGGTCGCCGCTTCGACGGCTTCGGGAAACTTCGCGGGATGGGCTGTCGCGAGTGCAATGACATGGCCGGCGAGGCGGCCTTCGCCGCGCAGCCTCTCCGCTGCGACGAGACCGACCGCCGTATGCGGATCAATCAGCATCGCATGCTCGCGATGAACGCGAGCCGTCATCGTCGCGACGTCGGCCTCGTCCGCGCGCGCGGCGGCGAAGTTCGCAGCGATCGTCTCGCGCCACGCCGGTGGAATCGTAAAGCGCCCGTCCCGGGCGAAGTCTTGCATCAGGGAGGTCAGCGCCGCCGCGTCGCGGCCCGAGGCCTCGTACAGCAGCCGCTCGAAATTCGAGGCGACCTGAATGTCCATCGACGGCGACGTCGTCGCCGCGACCTTGTCCGGCGCATAGACGCCGGTCTCTATCGCGCGCCGGACGATGTCGTTCCGGTTGGTCGCGGCGACGAGTACGCTGATCGATGCGCCAAGCGTTTTCGCGGCGAAGCCGGCGAAGATGTCGCCGAAATTGCCGGTCGGCACGACGAAGTGCGCTCCCGGCCGGCGCGCCGCGGCGGTGAGGAAATAGGTCGATTGCACGGCGAGCCGCACCCAGTTGATCGAATTGACGCCGCCGAGATCGAGCGCGCGCGAGAGCGCTTCATCGGCGAACAGCGCCTTTACGAAGCGCTGGCAGTCGTCGAACGTGCCCTCGACGGCGATATTGTGAATATTGTCGGCGGGGGCCGTCGTCATGATGCGGCGCTGCACTTCCGAAATGCGCCCCAAGGGGTGCAGCATGAAAACTTCAACGCCCGGCTTGCCGGCGAAAGCTGCGACGGCGGCGCCGCCAGTGTCTCCTGAGGTCGCGCCGATGACCGTCTTGCCGCGCGATGTTCCTTGCAGCGCCCAGCCGTAAAGCTCGGCGAGCATCCGCATGGCGACGTCCTTGAAGGCGAGCGTCGGCCCGTGGAAGAGTTCAAGGATGTCCGTATCGTCCGACAGCGGACGAAGCGGCGCCGTCTCCTCGTGGTCGAAGGCGGCATAGGCGCGCGTCGCCATCGCTTCGAGGTCGGCGACACCGACCTCAGCGCCGGCGTAGAGCGACAGCACCCGCGCCGCCGCGCCCGCGAAGGGCAGGCGGGCGAAGGCGAAAAGATCTTCCTGCGAAAACGCGGGCCAGCGGACGGGCATATAGAGCCCTCCGTCGGGCGCGAGGCCGCTGAGGACCGCCGCACGAAAGCCGATGTCCGGCGCGCCGCCGCGGGTGGAGGTGAATCTCATCGCGGAACGCCCCCTCTCCCCTCGCCTCCGCCTTGCGGGGAGGCCAGAACCGCGCAGCGGTTTTGAAGGGGGGCAGGCCCCCGTGAGCAGCTAAGTTGAGCGTCGCGTGCGGCAGAGATGCGTCGCGCGAGAATGGATAATCGGCCGGAATCAGGGTTGAGCCAGCCGCTTTCGGGGTTGCAAATCCGATAGCCCCGGCCTATAGGCCCGCGCTCGCCGAAATTCCGCGAAATCCTCAAGTCGAAAGCCGCCGCCATGAAAAAGGGCATTCACCCGAACTATCACAAGATCAAGGTCGTGATGACCGACGGGTCGTCCTTTGAGACAAGATCGACCTATGGTGAGGCCGGCGCGACGCTTTCGCTCGACATCGACCCCCTGTCGCACCCGGCGTGGACCGGCGGCCCGGCAAAAATCGCCGACAAGGGCCAAGTCTCGAAGTTCCAGCAGAAATTCGGCGCGTTCAGCCTCAAGAAGGGCTGAAGCCTACTTCCTTCCAAAAGCATCCAATAGCGCGCGCTGCTGCGCGGCCGCGTCTTGCGTATTCGGCCGGGCGGTCTCGCCGCGAAAAAGTTCCGTATCGAGGCGGAGGATGCGGTCGTACAGCTGCCCGGCGTCATCGACCAGCGTCATCAGTTTTTTCGGCAGTTCCCCGCTCAGCATGTCGGGCGACAGCGCCTCGCGCTTGCCGAGCCGGTATTTGTCAGCGGTCGCTTCTTTGACGGACATGTCCCCTTCGCGCAGCGCGCGCAGGACGAGGAGCCAGGACGCGATCTGCATGAGTTGCGTCGTCAGGCGCATCGAGGCGCCGGCATAAGAAAGAGCCGCCGAGCGCGATAACGATTTCGACGCGTCGCGGCCCTCGCCGTCGAGATAGTTCGCCGTCTCCTCAACGAGCGACATGCCTTCGCGGAACGTCCGTGCGAAGACCTCCGACCGAACGAAGGTTACGGCGCCTGAGGGGGCCTCACTGTTCAATTCCGCCAATTCCATCCCACCGACCTTCCGCCCGTTCATTCAGATTGCCGGACCGCCCCCGCGGTGACAACAAGAATTAGGTTAACGACAGGGCGGCGCCGCCGCCGCCCGCTACTGTCAACTGTTGAAGAGCAACCGATATGCCAGCAACCGGAAGGGGAATTTGCGTCGCCGGCGTCGATGGATGCCCTTTCGGGTGGATCGCAGCGGTTAGATCTGTCGCATCAGGGGAAATGACTGTCGCAATCGCGGACTCGTTCGGCGCGCTTCTGGACGGGCCGTTGGCGTCAACCTTGATGATCGTCATCGACATGCCGATCGGTCTTCCCGAGGTTCCAGGCCGCGCCTGCGAACGCGAGGCGCGAACGGCGATCGGTCCGCGCCGTTCGAGCGTCTTTTCAGCGCCGTTGCGCGGGATGCTGGCGTTCACGGCTTATGAGGACGCGAACGCCTATGGAAAAATGCGCGGCGCAGGACTGTCAAAACAGGCCTGGAACATCACGCCGAAAATCCGCGTACTCGATGCGCTGATGACGCCTGCCAAGCAGGCGCGCGTCGTTGAAGGCCATCCCGAGCTCGCCTTCACGCGCCTTGGCGGTGCGCCGTGCGCCCAACCCAAACGAACTGACGCCGGAAAACGTGAGCGGTTGCAGCGCCTGAATGCGGCCGGCGTCCATGGCGCCGCGCTTCTGCGCGCCGCGCGCAAAGCCCATCCCACTCGCTCGATTTTCACCGATGACGATCTTCTTGATGCGTGCGCGCTGGCCCTGACCGCCGAGGCGCATCTCAGCGGCAAAGCATGGCGCATGGGAGACGGCGCGCGCGATGCGCGCGGCCTTCTGATGGAGATTTGCGGTTAGAACTTGAACAGCTTGTCCGCCGCCGAGCGGGTGTCGTTGCGCGTTGCGATCGCCGCTTCGCAGCGCGCGATCTCGGTCTTCAGCGACTCGATGCGCGCGCTGAGATCACCGATCGACATGGTGTAGAGGTCCTGCTTGCCGATCTTCTCAAGCGTCAGATCGGGCGCTTCCCTCGGGCGATCGTCTTCCATGGGTTCAATGTCCGTCAACCGCGGGCTTGTCCCGCGGATCAAGAAT
>CAZNXR010000202.1:0-5084 GCA_964576815.1 uncultured Caulobacterales bacterium
ATGCACCTGCACGCCAAGCGAGGTCACGTCATTGGCGCGGTCGGTCGACCAGCCCTTCGCGATCGGCGTCAGCAACTCTTCGAGGGCTTTCGCCTTTTTCTGCTGCGCTTCGTCCGGCGCGTGGCGGGCGAGGTCGTAATTGACCGCGGTTGCAAAGCAGATCGCGCGGCTCGCCTCCACGAGGGACTTCATCGAATAGAGCATGCGGCGCACGTCGGCATGCTCGTAGATCGCAACCATGCCGCCGGACTTTGCGCCGGCGGTTTTGCCTTGCCGGCGTTCCTGCGCGTAGGACAACGCGCGCTGGAATGCGGCCTCGGCGACGCCGACGCCCTGAACGCCGACATCGAGGCGCGCCGCATTCATCATCACGAACATGTTTTTCAGGCCCTTGTGCGGCTCACCAAGCAGCGTGCCGACGCAGTTCCCCTGTTCGCCATAGACCATCACGCAGGTCGGCGAGCCGTGCAGGCCCATCTTCTCTTCAAGTTTGATGCATTTGACGTCGTTGCGGGGCCCGAGCGCGCCGTCCGCCGACACGTGATATTTCGGGACGATGAACATCGAAATGCCGGCCGTGCCCGGCGGCGCATCGGGAAGGCGCGCCAGGACGAGGTGGACGATGTTGTCGGCGAGGTCGTGGTCGCCATAGGTGATGAAGATCTTCTGGCCGCTGATGCGGTAGGTTCCATCGCCCGCCGGAACCGCTTTGGCGCGCAGCTCCGAAAGGTCGGAACCCGCCTGCGGTTCGGTGAGGTTCATCGTGCCGGTCCATTCCCCGGAGACGAGTTTCGGCAAATAGGTCCTCTTCTGATCGTCCGTACCCGCATGAAGGATCGCCTTGACCGCGCCGGTCGTCAGCGTGGTGCCGATGGCGAAGGACATGGAAGCGCCGTTGAGGGCGTCGACAAGCGCGACGGCGAGCGTCTGCGGCAGACCCTGGCCGCCCCACGCTTCAGGGAAGGCGAGGGCGTTCCAGCCGCCTTCGACATAGGCCCGGTAGGCTTCGCGAAAACCGGGGCTTGTGCGGACGACCCCGTTTTCAAGCCGCGCCGGCGTTCGGTCGCTCGTCCAGTTGAGCGGCGCGACGACGCCGTCGCAGAACTTCGCCGCCTCCGACAGAATCGCGTCGGCGATGTCCGGGGTGAGATCGGGATAAGCCCCCGATCGCATCAGCGCCGGGAAACCGGAAATGTGGTCGAGCGAGAAGCGAAGGTCGCGGACGGGGGTTGCGTAGGTCATCGGGAAAACCCTCGATTGCGTGACGATGGAGTTGGGAATTGCCTCAGTTCCCGGCTTTTGGCCATGCGATAGGTTGACAAGGGCAGGAAGAAGGAAGATAAATCTCTTCCTTCCACCTCAAGGATCGCCATGTCTGCGCTCAATATCAAAGACCCCGAAGTTGCCGCCATGGCGCGGCGGCTTGCAAGACTGAAAGGCCAGACCATTACCGAGGCGGTCGCCGGGGCGCTGGCGGCGAGCCTGGAACACGCGACCGTTGATGACGCGGCCCGCCGCGCTGAGCGCGAACGCTGCATTGATGAATTGTTGACTTCAATCCGGGCTGAGGCGGGGGGCAAATTTCCGTCGATGCGGGAGATCGACGACGAGATGTACGACGAAAACGGTTTGCCGCGATGATCGTCGTCGATACGTCGGCGATTTATGCGATGATCGCAGCCGAACCCGAAGAAGCACGATTGAGAGCCGCGCTCGGCGGCGAGAATCTTCATCTGATGTCGGCCGGAAATGTTCTGGAACTTCAGCTTGTGACGGCCAGCCGCGGCGTTTCCTGGGATAAAATACGCCAACTTCTCGAAACCTATGGCGTCGTCGTGCGCGCCTTTGACGAATCCCAACTTCAAATCGCGCGCGCGGCGGTCGTCAAATATGGACGCGGGCGGCACCCGGCGAAACTCAATTTCGGCGATTGCTTCGCCTATGCATTGGCCAAAAGCGAGGGCGCGCCGCTTCTTTACGTCGGCGGTGATTTCGCTTTGACGGACATAAGGTCAGCGCTGGCGTGAGCGCACCGCCAAAGGTGGAGATCGAACGCGCCGCCGCGATCCTGCGCAGCGGCGGGCTCGTCGCCATGCCGACCGAGACCGTTTACGGGCTCGCCGCCGACGCGACCAACGACCGCGCGGTGGCGAAGATCTACGAAGCGAAGGGGCGGCCGTCGTTCAATCCGCTGATCGTTCATGTGACAGGGATGTCGATGGCGCGGCGATTCGCGTCGCTGTCGCCGCTGGCGGAACGGCTCGCGGCCGAATTCTGGCCGGGGCCGCTGACGCTTGCGCTGCCGCGTCGGACGGACTGCGAACTTTCGCACCTCGTGACGGCGGGACTTGATACCGTGGGCCTGCGCGCGCCGGCGCATCCCGTCGCGCAGGCGCTGCTCGCGGCCGCCGGCGTTCCGCTGGCGGCGCCGAGCGCCAACCCTTCGGGCGCGATCAGCCCGACAATGGCGGCGCATGTGCGCGACAGCCTCGGCGACAAGGCCGACATGATCCTTGACGGCGGGCCCTGCGCTGTCGGCGTTGAATCGGCGATCGTGAAGGTCGAGGTCGACCGGGCAACGCTGCTGCGCCCGGGCGGCGTTACGCGCGAAGCCGTTGAGCGCATCATCGGACAGCCGCTGATGAACCCGTCGGCAGGCGCGATCGAGGCGCCCGGGATGCTGGCGAGCCACTATGCGCCGCGCGCGCCTGTGCGGATCGACGCCGATGCTCCACGACCCGATGAAGCATTCCTCGCGTTCGGGCCGGCGGGCGATCATCCGCACACGCTCAATCTCAGCGAAACGGGCGACGTTGTCGAAGCGGCGGCGAACCTCTTCTCACATCTGCGCGCGCTCGACGCGCTTTGCACGGCGAACGGCCTGTCGGGCATCGCCGCCGCGCCGGTCCCGAAGAGCGGCCTCGGTGAAGCGATCAACGATCGCCTCAGGCGCGCGGCCGCGCCGCGCTAACGCGGCTTGCGGAACCGCAGTGCGAACTGGTCTGTCCGTCCGCGAATCGCCGGGTCGAAAACAGTAATGGTGCGCGGGTCATCCGGATTGGCGAGGAAATCGCTTTCGGCCTCCAGCGTGAAGCCCGCCGTCTCCGCCATTTCGATGACGATCGCGCGATCGATCCGGTGCAGCGCGTTGCCGGTCGCCTCGGGCGCCCCGGCGGGCGCCGAATGGTCGATGACCGCGAAGACGCCGCCCGGCTTCAGGATGCGGAAAATCTCCGCATAGGACTTCGCCGGATCGCCGAGCGTCACGCCGTCGCTCGGCGTGAAGTATAACTCATGCGGGCCCTGCACCCAGGTCGCCACGTCAACGCTCGCGTCGGCGGCGTCGAGCGCGTCGAAATTCGACAGCGACTGGCGAACATTGGCGAGGCGATTGTCCTTGAGCCGCGCGTCGATCTGTTCGCCGACAAAGGAACGAAAGCCTTCCGGGTTCTGCATGACGACCGAGCCGCCTTCGCCGGCGACGAGCGACAACAGCTCCGTGTACCAACCGGCGCCCGCCTCGATCTCAAAGATCGACATGCCGGGACCCGCCTGAAGGAAGGCGAGCGCGGTTTCGGGCTTCCTGCGCTCGTCTTCGGCGCGGTCGGTTTCAGGACGGCGCGCATCGGCGACGGCGGCGGCGGCGACCGCCGCGTAATCGGCCGCAACCGCCGCCGGCTCCGCGGCGGCGGGCGCCTCAACTGGTGCGTCGATCGGCCCCTCGACCGGCGCATCCGTCTTTTTCGCGCAGGCTGCGGCGATCGCCAGAGATGCGGACAATAAAAGCAGCTTCCGGTGCATGACGCCCTCCTTGGATGCGCGACTGACCATAGGCTGGCCCTCGACTCTCTTGCTAGGGTGTCGGGCGCCGTCTTGACCTCATTTCATCGACGCGCGCACTCTCCTCGCCGGAGACGGAACGAGCATGCAACACTTGCCAGAAGGCGCCGTCGAAGCCGTCGCCGCGATTGTCGGCGCTAAGGGCGTCGTAGCGCAATCCGAATGGGACGTCTTCAACGTCGAATGGCGAAAGCGGTGGCGCGGCGCGCCGTCGATGATCGTCGCGCCCGGCGGCGTCGATGAGGCGGCGGCGCTGGTGCGCTTCTGCGCCGAACGGCGCATCGCCATTACGCCCCAAGGCGGCAACACCGGCCTCGTCGGCGGGCAGATCGCGACAAACGGCGAAGTGCTCGTCAGCCTGCGCAGGATGCGCCGCATTCGCGATGTCTCCGCGCTCGACAACACCCTCGTCGCCGACGCCGGCGTGACGCTCGCAGAAGCGCAAACGGCGGCGGCGGAAATCGATCGATTATTCCCGTTGTCGATCGGCTCGGAGGGAAGCTGCCAGATCGGCGGCGTCATTTCGACGAACGCCGGCGGCGTCAACGTGATCCGCTACGGCAATACGCGCGATCTTGTTCTCGGCGTCGAAGCGGTGCTGCCCTCGGGTGAAATCTGGAACGGGCTGAAGCGCCTCAGGAAGGACAATACGGGCTACGACCTGAAGCAGCTCTTCATCGGCGGGGAGGGAACGCTCGGCCTCATTACCGGCGCCGCGCTAAAGCTTTTCCCCGCGCCCCGCGAAAGGCTCGCGGTTTTCGCCGGACTGCCGTCGCCGGATACGGCGCTGCGGCTGCTCGCGCGCGCGCAGGACAATTCCGGCGGGGCGGTCACGAGCTTCGAACTGATGTCACGGGCGATCCTTGCGCTTGTTCTCAGGAATATTCCGGGGGCGCGCGATCCGCTGTCGGCGGCGCATCCCTGGTATGCGCTTGTCGAGTTTTCAGCCGGTCGCGCCGGCGTCCTGCGTCCGATGGCGGAGGAATGGCTGGCGGCGGCGTTCGGCGCCGGGGAAATCGGCGACGCTGCGATCGCCGAAAGCGAAGCGCAGGCGAAAGCCTTCTGGCATCTGCGCCACTCGATGTCGGAGGCGATGAAGCCGGAAGGCGGGCAGGCGAAATATGACGTCTCGGTTCCTGTCGCGTCTGTGCCGGCCTTTCTCGCCGCGGCGGACGCGTCGGTCGAGCGGGCCTGTCCCGGCGCGCGCATCGTCGCCTTCGGTCATATGGGCGACGGCAACATTC
>CAZNXR010000203.1:0-5064 GCA_964576815.1 uncultured Caulobacterales bacterium
AGAGCAATTCAATTCGGTCTACAGAATTGCCAACCCCGCAGACGGAGGCTTGCGTGACTTTTTTGAGGACGTTCACCGTTCACCACCTTGACGACGGGGGGCGCCTCGCCCTGACAGCCTTTCGCACCATGGCGACAGGCGCTGACGCTAGCGAACTGATGAACCTGTTCAACGCGCGCCTCGGCTTTTCCGGCACGGCCGCACTCGGCGCGATGCATCTGCTCGTGAAGGAGATCGGAACGGTCGGCGCAAGACGCGTGACGATCGCGTGCCCCGGTTGCTGCCATGTGACCGCTGACGAGTTGAGCCTCGTCGCGCTCCTCGCCGCCGGACAGGCGCGCGATCATGCGCGCCTTGAATCGCATGTCGCTTGGCTGCTCGCAGGCCGGCGAAGCGAAACCGCGCGGGCGTCGGCGCTGGGCGTCGGCGGCATCTTCAAGGCGGCGGGTCTGACGATCGACTGCCCGGGCGTCGAAGTGACGGCGCCGCTGCGGCCGCCCGGCCGTGCGGCGGTGCGCGCGGTCGGCAACGCTTGAGGCCAGCTTGTCCGCGTGCGGACAAAGGTCACGGTAAACGGGGCATAAAGGTTGCGCCCGGACCCCCTAGTGGCCCGGTTCGTGTCTATAATCCTGACGATTGTGATCGCCGCAGCGCCGGCATGCGCTGAGACGCTGATCGTCACGTCCGACCCTTGCCCGGCGGCGGCCGAACAACCGCTCATCATCGATCTCGGCGATGTCGAGCTTTTCAACGAGCAGCCGGCGGCCTCACTCGGCCGCGTCTTCGTCATTTATCCGCCGGTGCGCGAGGGATGGGCGAGCGCGCGCATCCTGATGCGGTTCAACCTTGAAGCGACGACTGCGCCCGAACCGGCGCCGGAATGCCCACGGCCGCGTCTATTTAAGGTTCCGCGCTAAGGCCTCCGGCGCCGTTAAAGCCGAAGGCGCGACCCGGGCATTCACCATCATGGACAAGTCGCATCGGCGGTCCCTATAGACGGCGGACTTCCCGCCCCGGAGCCGTCGATGCGCCTTAGCCGCTATTACCTGCCTGTCCTCAAGGAGACGCCGTCCGAGGCGCAGATCGCCTCGCACCAGCTGATGCTGCGGGCGGGCATGGTCCGGCAGGAGAGCGCGGGGATTTACGCCTGGCTCCCGCTCGGCTTTCGCGTGCTCAAAAAGATCGAGCAGATCGTGCGCGAGGAACAGGACCGGGCCGGCGCCGTCGAAATGCTGATGCCGACCATTCAGTCGGCCGAACTCTGGCGCGAGAGCGGGCGCTACGAGGCCTATGGCAAGGAGATGCTTCGCATCAAGGATCGCGCCGACCGCGAGATGCTGTTCGGTCCGACGAATGAAGAGATGATCACGGAGATTTTCCGTGCGGGCGTTCGTTCGTACAAAGACCTTCCGAAAATGCTCTATCACATCCAGTGGAAGTTCCGCGACGAAGTGCGCCCGCGTTTCGGCGTGATGCGCGGACGCGAGTTCCTGATGAAGGACACCTATTCTTTCGACGCCGACGAGGCGGGCGCCCGGCGCAGCTATAACAAGATGTTCGTCGCGTACTTACGCACCTTTCAGCGGATGGGACTCACCTCGATCCCGATGCGCGCCGATACGGGTCCCATCGGCGGCGACCTCAGCCATGAATTCATCGTGCTGGCCGAAACCGGCGAGAGCGCTGTCTTTTGCGACCGCAAGTTGCTTGATCTCGCCGTTCCGGGGGTCGACACGGATTTCGACGCCGACCTGCAGCCGGTCATCGACCGCTACACGTCCTATTACGCCGCGACCGAGGAAAAGCACGACAACGCCGAATTCGAAGTGAAGGTCGCCAAAGCCGACCGCATCGCCGCACGCGGCATTGAGGTCGGGCACATCTTCTACTTCGGCGAGAAATATTCAGCGCCGATGCGGGCGATGATCACCGGGCCGGACGGCAAGGACCGCCCCGTTGAAATGGGCAGCTACGGCGTAGGCGTATCGCGACTCGCGGGCGCGCTCATCGAGGCCTATCACGACGAGGCGGGCTGCAAATGGCCGGTTGCGGTCGCTCCGTTCCATGTCGGCCTGATCAACCTGAAGCAGGGCGATGCGGGAACCGACGGCGCCTGCGCGAAGGCCTATGACGCGCTGACGCAGGCGGGCGTCGAAGTCCTTTATGATGACACACCGGCGCGGCCCGGCGAGAAATTCGCGCGCATGGACCTCATCGGCCTGCCGTTCCAGGTCATCGTCGGCCCGCGCGGGCTTGAGGCCGGCAAGGTCGAAGTCAAGCGCCGCGCCGACGGGCATCGCGACGAGGTCACGCTCGACGCCGCGCTCGACATGCTGAAGCGCGATGTGAAGAACGCTCTTAGCCCGCGCTGAGCCGGCTTGCCGGCGGCGGGTCCGAACGGCTATCCTCTTGTTGTGATATTATCACAGAACGAGGAGACTCCATGACGAAAGCGGGGGCAGCGGCGATCGCTGCGATGACGATGCTTGGCGCGGCGGGCGCTGAACCTGGCATGTGGCTGCCGGATCAGACCGAGGCGCTTGCGCCGGAACTGAAACGGGCGGGCCTGAAAATGGCGCCCGAAGCGCTTGGCGATCTTTCGGCGGCGCCGCTCAACGCGATCGTCTCGCTCGGCGGGTGTTCGGCGGCGTTCATGAGTGCCGAAGGGCTCATCGCGACGAACCATCACTGCGTCTACGGATCGATCCAGTACAACGCAACGCCGGAGAGAAATCTCCTGCGGGACGGGTTCCTTGCAAAATCATTTGCGGATGAGTTGCCCGCGGCCCCGGGATCGCGCGCCTTCGTCATCGAGGACCTCAGCGACGTGACGCCTGCGATGCTGGGCGGCGTCACCGACGCGATGTCGGGTTTCGATCGTGAAGCGCGCCTTGAAACTAACCGCAAGGGTCTCGTCGCCGAATGCGAGAAAGCGCCCAACCGGCGCTGCGACGTGCGCGGCTATTATGGCGGCGCGAAATATTACCTGCAGAAGCAGCTCGAGATCAAAGACGTGCGCCTCGTTTATGCGCCCGCCGGCGGCGTCGGGAATTTCGGCGGCGAGGTCGATAACTGGCAGTGGCCGCGCCATACCGGCGATTACGCCTTCTACCGCGCCTATGTCGCGCCGGACGGGGCCTCGGCGGGTTTCGACAAGGCGAACGTACCCTATCGTCCGAAATCGCATCTGAAGATCGCACGCCAGGGGCTGAAGCCTGGCGACTTCGTCATGCTGGCGGGCTTTCCCGGGACGACCGATCGCCTGCGCACCGCCGCGGAAGCCGATTTCCATTACAAGGAATTCTACCCGCGGCAGCAGCGTCTGCTGTCGGAGTATTCCGAGGCCATGACGCGAGCGACAAGCGCTGACGAGGCTGCAGCGATCAAATATGCGAACGCCGTTCGCGGCGCGGATAACTTCAAGAAGAAGCTGCTCGGACAAATGGCGGGCGCCGACGCGGTGAGGCTTGGCGAAAAAAAGAGCGGCGAGGAACAGGCGTTCCGCGCCTGGGCGGGAGCGGACGACGCGCGCCGCGTGCGGCTTCAGCCGGTGATCGTCGATCTCGACGCCGTCGTCGTCGAAGCGAACGACGCGCTGACGACAAGCCAGATCTCCGGCCTTCTCAATCGCGCGCAACTCCTCTCCGCGGCGCGCAATGCGCTCCGCTGGTCGCAGGAACGCGAAAAGCCCGACGCCGAGCGCGAAGCGGGCTTTCAGGACCGAGACCGCCAACTGACCGTCGAACGGCTGACCCAGATCGAGCGGCGTTTCGATCCCACGGTCGATCGCGTAGTATTCGAGCAGGCGCTAACCGAGTACCGCAAGCTTCCCGCCGACAAGCGTGACGCCGCGTTTGAGCGTACGCTCTCCGAGATCGGGATGACGCGCCTTTATGGGGAGACGAAGCTCGCCGACACGCCGACGCGGCTTCAATGGCTCGATCGTCCGGTCAAGGACTTTCTTGCTTCGAAGGACCCTTTCATCCGCCTCGCCGTCGCTATGTCGCCGGGGGATCTGGCGGCGGAAAGGAAGTCCAAGGATCGCGCCGGGCGCATGCAGAAGGCGCGCTCCGCTTATATGAACGCAATGCTCGACTGGGCCGAAGGCGAAGGGCGCGCCATTGCGCCGGACGCCAACGGCTCGCTGCGGTTCACTTATGGAAAAGTGACGGGCAAAGCGCGCGACGGTATGAACTGGTCCCCCTTCACGACGGTTGAAGGCGTGCTTGAGAAGGACACGGGCAAGGACCCGTTCGACTCTCCGCCTGCGCTCCTAGACAAGGCCAAAGCGCGGGATTTCGGGCCGTATGCTTCGGCGGCGCTGAAGACGCTCCCCGTGAATTATCTCTCGACGCTTGACATCACCAACGGCAATTCGGGCTCGGCGACCCTCAACGCCCGCGGCGAGTTTGTGGGCCTTGCCTTCGACGGCACGCTCGACGGCGTCATCGCCGACTGGTGGTATGAACCGTCGATCAACCGCACGATCCACGTCGATAGCCGCTACATGCTTTGGGTGATGGACAAGGTCGATGGGGCGAGCCGCCTGATCGAAGAGATGGGCGCGCGCTGACGCCCCTCATTTGGCCGCAATCTCCAAATCAGCTAGGACCCGGTTAGTCATGCTGAACCGGGTCCAGTCCGTCTCCGACGCCGCCGCCTCGCCCGCCAGGACGCGGCCCTTTTCCTATTTCGAATGGATGGTGGCCAGGCGCTATCTCGGCGCCACACGGTCGGGGAAGGGCGTCTCGCTGATCTCGATCATCGCCTTCGTCGGCATCATGCTGGCGGTCGCGACCCTCATCATCGTCATGTCGGTGATGCAGGGCTTTCGTACAAAACTCCTCGACCAGCTGCTAGGCGTCAACGGCCATGCCTTCGTCGTCGGCGACGGACCGATCGCAGATTATGATGCCGTGCTCGAAAAGCTTCGCGCGACGCCCGGGATCATCGATGCGACGCCGATGATCGTCGCGCCGGTCTATGCAAGCGCGTCGAATGAAACCGGACTGATGATCCGCGGCCTGTCGCGCGAAGACATGCTGAAGATCAACTACGTGACCG
>CAZNXR010000204.1:0-5061 GCA_964576815.1 uncultured Caulobacterales bacterium
GTCGATGGCGACAGTATGCGGCGGTTCGCTTGCGATGATGGACGCCGGCATTCCGATCAAGCGCCCGGTCGCCGGCATCGCGATGGGCCTCATCCTCGAAGGCAAGCGCTTCGCGGTTCTGTCCGACATTCTCGGCGATGAAGACCATCTCGGCGACATGGACTTTAAAGTCGCCGGCACCGATCAGGGCGTCACCTCGCTGCAGATGGACATCAAGATCGCCGGCATCACCGAGGAGATCATGAAGGTCGCGCTCGCGCAGGCGAAGGACGGCCGTCAGCATATCCTCAATGAAATGGCGAAGGCGCTCACGGCGAGCCGCGAAGAACTCGGCGAGTTCGCGCCGCGCATCGAAACCATGCAGATCCCGAAGGACAAGATCCGCGAAGTGATCGGCACCGGCGGCAAGATCATTCGCGAAATCGTCGAAAAGACGGGCGCGAAGATCAACATCGACGACGAGGGCCTCATCAAGATCGCATCAAGCGACAAGGCGCAGATCGACGCCGCCTATAAGTGGATTCATTCGATCGTCGCAGAGCCGGAGATCGGCGCGATCTACAAGGGCAAGGTCGTCAAGACGATGGACTTCGGCGCCTTCGTCAATTTCTTCGGCGCGCGCGACGGTCTCGTCCACGTCTCGCAGCTGTCGCAGCAGCGCACCGAAAAGGTGACCGACGTCGTCAAGGAAGGCGACGAGGTTTACGTCAAGCTTCTCGGCTTCGACGATCGCGGCAAAGTCCGCCTCTCGATGAAGATCATCGACCAGGCGACCGGCAAGGAAATCCCGCAGTCTGAAAAGCCGAAGCGGGGCGAGGAGGAATAGACTTCTCCTCAGCCCCGAACTAAATACGCAACTAAATCAGGAAAGCCCCGCCCGGACGGCGGGGCTTTTTTGCAACGCTCACGAAGTTGATCGGCGCTCGCTCTCGCAACAGCGCAGCGGCAGGCGGTAGGCTTTGCGAGGATCGCCGCTTTGGGGAGAGGTTCAATGTCACGTCGCAAGTATTGGGTCGTCGGCGCCCTCATGGCGATTCTCGCCGTTCCGGCCTGCGGGAAGAAAGACAAAACAGCCTCAAGCCCCGCCGAAAACGGCGCCGCGGTCGAAGCCGTCGTTCAGGACCCCTCGGCCGCATTTCTCGCGATGGCGGACCGACATGCGAAAACCTTTCTAGCGACCGCGCCGGAAGCGGCGACGGAGCTTGGCCTCGGCGAAGAAATCGCCGGCGCCGGCTATCTCTCAAGGCTCGGCAAATACGGCTTCGACGGACATCAGGCGGCGCGCCAGAGGAATGAGGCGTTCCTGCAGGAGCTGAAGGGTCACGACCGGTCGAATCTCTCCGGCGTCGCGGCGACGACCTATGACGTGTTGCGCAACGCCTATGAAATCGCGGCGCAGCGTAACCAGTTTCCTTTCGGCGGCGCATCGCCGTTCGGCGCCGGCCTTCCGAATTCCGGCGACGCCTGGGCGCTGACCCCCTATTTCATCACGCAACTGACGGGTCCGCATCTGGCGCTTCCGCGCATGTTGATGACGCAACATCCGATCGCGTCGAAGAAGGACGGCGAGGCCTATGTCGCGCGCCTGAAGGAACTGCCGCGCGCGCTCGACGAGGCCGCCGCAACCGTCGCCGCGGATGCGGCGATCGGCGTCCTGCCGCCGCGTTTCGCCGTTCAAGGCATCGTCCGCAATCTCGAAGGCTTCATCAGCGAGGACGCCGCGGCGCACCCGCTGGCGAAGACGCTGTCGCAGAAGCTTGAGGCGGCCGGCATAACCGACGACGACCGCGCGATTCTCGTGTCGGCGGCGGTCGATGTCATTTCCGGCGCCGTCTATCCGGCCTATGCGCGCCTTTCGGCGCAGTATGCGGCGCTACTGCCGCAGACGAATGACGACGCCGGCGTCTGGCGGCTCGGCGAAGAGGGCGAGGCCTGGTATGCGCTGGCGCTATCGGCCTACGGCGCCGGCCTCAAATCGGGCGACGACGTGCACGAGATCGGCCTCGACGAAGTCGCACGCATCACCGCCGAGATGGACCGGCTGCTGAAATCGATCGGCCTGAAGGACGGAACGGTCGGCGCGCGCATGGTCGCTCTCAGCGAACGCCCGGACAATCTTTATCCGAATACGGATGAGGGCCGCGAAGCGCTGCTGGCGCTCCTGCGCAAACAGGTCGCCGACATTCTGGCGATTGCGCCGCAATGGTTCGGGCGCCTGCCCGATTACGCCGTCGAAGTGCGCCGCATCCCCGCGCACGAGCAGGACAGCTCTCCCGGCGGCTATTATACGGGGCCTTCGCTCGACGGGTCGCGGCCCGGCGTCTACTGGATCAACCTGAAAGACACCGCCGACAATCCGATCCATTCGCTGAAGACGCTGACTTATCACGAGGCGGTGCCCGGCCATCATTTCCAGACGGCTTATCAGCGCTCGATCGAGGGGATGCCGCTGATGCGCACCATGCTCGGCTATTCCGAATACGCCGAAGGTTGGGGCCTCTACGCCGAAGCGCTCGCCGCCGAAATGGGCATGTACAAGGACGATCCCGCCGGCGATCTCGGCCGTCTGCAGGCGGAACTTTTCCGCGCCGCGCGCCTCGTCGTCGACACCGGCCTCCATCACAAGCGATGGAGCCGCGAACAGGCGATCGACTACATGGCGACGGCGACCGGCGAGACCAAGGAAAGCGTCACGCGCGAGATCGAGCGCTACGCCGTCGTGCCGGGCCAAGCCTGCGCTTACAAGCTCGGTATGCTGAAGATGCAGGAATTGCGGGCGCTCGCCGAATCCGAACTCGGCGACCGGTTTGACATTCGCGAGTTCCACGATCAGGTGCTGTCGATCGGCGACTCGCCGCTGCCCGTGCTGGAAATGTCGATCAAAAGCTGGATCGCATCGAAGAAATCCTGAACGTGACGGTCGCCTTCCCGCTCAGAACCGCCCGGCGATCAGAAGGCCGGCGCCGGCGCCGTCCGCCCACGGAATAATGACGACGCTGTCGTCGCGCTTGCGGGTGATGAGATAACCGCTGAGGGAGCCGATCGCCGCTCCGGCAAGCACGTCGACGACATCGTGTTTTTCCGCCTCGATGCGCGAGGCGCCGACGAAGGCGGCGAGCGCGTAGGCCGGCAGGCCGGCTTTCCAGCCATAGCGATTGTGAAGCGTCGCGGTGGCTGCGAAGGACGATGAGGTGTGGCCGGATGGGAAGCTTCGGTTATCGCTGCCGTCAGGCCGTTCTTTCGAGATCGTCTCTTTGAGGGCTGTCGTAACGAGCGTTGCAGCGCCGATGCTGCCGATCGCCTGAAGCTCGCCTTTCCAGTCGCCTTGCACAGCAGGCGCGGCAAGCGCAGCGCCGACCAGCGCCCAGCGAACCCCGGTCCCGACATCGTTCCAGGTGTCTTCGTCCGCCGCCGCCGGCGCCGTTGCGGCGAGCTGTAGGAGTGTTGCGGCGCAAGCGAGGCGTCTGAGCATTGAACTTCACAGCGTTGCTGCGGGGGACAAACTATCAGCGATTTGCGTTCGCCGGAACGCGGGCGAAGGCTGTGCGGATCGCGGCTTCCTCGACGCGCCTGAGCCGCTCCTGCTCGGCGGACTGCGCGGCCGCTTCCTTGGCGATGACATGGCGGAACAGAAAGCGCCGCCGCGCCCAGTCGGAAAGGATTGCCTGCGCAACGCCAGAGCCCGTTTCCGCCGCGTGCCGTTCGATCAGGGTCTTGAGGCGCTGTGCAGCGTCCTCGTCGGCGCCGCCGATCAGAATCGTGTCGGGATTGGCGAAGCGCTCGAAATTGTTTTCCGGATCGTAGACGAAGGCTTCTCCGCCCGTCATGCCGGCGCCGAAGTTGAAGCCTACCGGCCCGAGAAAGACCACGACCCCGCCCGTCATGTATTCGCAGCCGTTCGCAAGACATCCCTCAACGACGGCGGTCGCGCCGGAATTCCGGACCGCAAATCGCCCGCCCGCGCGGCCCGCGGCGAAAAGCGCGCCGGACGTCGCGCCGTAGAGGCCTGTGTTGCCGATGATCGCATCGCCCGCGCTGTCGCGCCCCGACCCCCTGACGACGATGACAGCGCCCGAAAGCCCCTTGCCGACATAATCATTGGCGTCTCCCTCGACGGTGATCTTGAGACCCCGCGCCGCGAAGGCGCCGAGCGACTGGCCGGCAGATCCTTTCAGCCGCAGCGTCAGGTGATCCTCGTCGAGGCGTCGCTCCTTCATGGTACGGATGATTTCTGACGACAGCCGCGCCCCGATGGTGCGATCGGTGTTGCGGATGTCCGCCTCGACAATCTGACGCTCGCCGCGATCAAAAAATGCAGCGAGCGTCGGCCTGACGCGCTGGTCAAGCGTCGGTTCGACGTCAACTCGGCCGCGCGGGCCCGCGGGCGGCGGCGGCGCTTCGGGATCGAGGCGCAAGAGAATGGGATTAAGGTCGAGATCGTCGAGATCGGCCGAACCGCGCGAGACTTGCGCGAGGAGGTCCGTGCGCCCGACGATCTCGGCGAGCGAACGAACGCCGAGCCTTGCGAGGTGGCGGCGCACGTCCTCGGCGAGGAAAGTCATCAGCCGAACGACATGATCCGGCGCGCCGGTGAAGCGCTTCCTGAGCTTTTCGTCCTGCGTCGTGATGCCGACAGGGCAGGTGTTCGAATGGCATTGCCTCACCATCAGGCAGCCGAGCGCGACAAGGGACATCGTGCCGACGCCGAACTCCTCCGCGCCGAGCAGGGCCGCGATGACGATGTCGCGGCCCGTGCGCATGCCGCCGTCGGCGCGCAAGGTGACCTGCGCCCGCAGATCATTGAGCGTCAGCACCTGGTGAGCTTCGGCGAGCCCGAGCTCCCAGGGACTTCCGGCGAATTTGATCGAGGTCAACGGGCTCGCGCCGGTGCCGCCGACATGGCCGGAAATGAGAATGATGTCGGCCTTCGCCTTGGCGACGCCGGCGGCGATCGCGCCGATGCCGCCCGCTGAAACGAGTTTCACGCAGACCCGCGCGACCGGGTTGATCTGCTTCAGGTCGTAGATGAGCTGCGCGAGGTCTTCGATCGAATAGATGTCG
>CAZNXR010000205.1:0-5035 GCA_964576815.1 uncultured Caulobacterales bacterium
GCGCTCGAAGAGCGCGGCTTCATCCGCCGCCTGCCCAACCGTGCCCGCGCGCTTGAGGTCTTGCGCCTCGCCGACGACGCCTCGACCGCCGCGCCGAGAAAAGCGGCGAGGTTTTCGCCCTCCGTCGTGCAGGGAAACTTCGCCCGCCGCGGCGGCGCGCCAAAGCAACGCCTCGCCCTCTCCGGCTCGACGACGACGGACCTTCCCATTTTCGGGCGTATTGCGGCGGGCACGCCGATCGAGGCGATCCAGCACGAGGTTGACCGCGTCGGCGCCCCCGAAGCGTTCCTGCGGGGCGGGGAGCATTTCGTCCTCGAAGTGCAAGGCGAGTCGATGATCGAGGCCGGCATCCATGACGGCGACTTCGCCATCATTCAGCGTACCGACGATGCGACGAACGGCGAAATCGTCGTCGCGCTTGTCGATCAGGAAGAAGCGACGCTGAAACGCCTCAGGAAGAAGGGCGCCTCAATCGCCCTCGAAGCGGCGAATCCGGCGTTCGAAACCCGCATTTACGGCGCCGACCGCGTGTCGATCCAGGGAAGGCTTGTCGGGCTCATGCGGAAATATTGAGGCGGGCGGTCAGCCCCCGCTCCACGCTCTTTCGCCGCGGCGGTCCTTGACGCTTTCAATGCGCACCGCGCCCGAAGGGAATATCGTCGCCGCGTGCGCGCCTTCGTTCCACACGTCGCGCCGGTCGATCAGCGCGCTCGCGCAGCCTTCGCGTTCGCGGCGCGACACCGGATAAAGCGCGATGACGAGGCTTGCACGCGCGCAATCGTCGTCGAGCGTTTCGCGCCGGCTGGTGACGGCGATACGCGCGGGCCCAAGGGGCGCGACGCAAGCCTCGACATCGCAGAGCCCCGCCCTGCGCATGGCGAGCGGCTGTTCTTTGCGTTCGTCGAGCCCCGCCTGTTCGAGCCAGGCGCCCGCGGCGAAACGGTCCTTGCGCGCGTCGAAGACAGCGAGCGCCTTTTCGCCTTCGTGCTCGATCACGACGGCGGCGTTGTCGCCGGATGGCGCGACGTAGACCTGCGGCGGTCTTGACGCTGCGATCATCAGCGCGGCGATCGGCAAGGCGAGAACTCCGCCGAGCCGCCACCGGCCCGTCATCAGGGAGAGCCACAATCCGCCGAGCGCGAATACGGGAAGCACCATCGCCGGCCACTTTGGAAAGACGGTGACGGCGCCGGGGAGCGACGACGTCCACGTCCCCAGCGCCAGCATCACGTCTACGCCCGCGGCCGCGAGCCGCCAGAGCGGCGCGTCGGCGCCGAGCGGCATCGCCAGCACAGCGAGGATCGCGACGGGCATCACCCAAAAGCCCATCAGCGGGATCGAGATCGAGTTCGCGATCAGCCCGAAATTCGCAGTCCGGTTGAAATGGAACAGTGCGAACGGCGCCGTCGCCATCGAGGAGATGATGTCGGTAGCCGCAAGCCCCTTCGCATAGCGCCCAAGACGCGCCGGGAACGAAAAACTGCGCATAGGATCGGCGCGCGCGCTCGCCCATTCGTAGAAAGCGATGAGCGCCGTCACCGCAGCGAACGACATCTGAAAGCCGGGATTGGCGACGGCTTCCGGCGCGATGAGGATGATGACGGCGGCGGCGATCGCGACATTGCGGAGCGACAGCGCGCGCCGGTCAAAGAGGATCGCGACGTAAAAGATCGCGGACATCAGAAAGGACCGCTGCGCCGGCCAGGCGAGGCCCGACATCGCAAGATAAGCGGCGCCCGACAGGATCGCCGCAGCGGCCGCCCATTTCTTGATCGGATAGCGTACCGCGACCGGCTCAATGAGTGCGAGCAATGCGCGTAGTGCGAAGAAAACGATGCCTGTCGCAAGGCTGAGGTGAATGCCGGAAATTGAAAGGAGATGCGTAAGTCCCGAATCGCGAAAGACCGCCTCGGCCTCGTCGCTGATCGCCTCGCGCTTGCCGGTGACGACCGCGGCGACGATGGCGCCGGCGTCGGTCCCGTTCGTCACGGCGATGATCCGGCGCGTCAAGGAAAGGCGCGCGCGCTCAATGCCGCCGGCAATGCGGGCGCCGAGCGGCGGTGCTTCCTCGTCAAGCGCCTCCGGCGCGGAGAACGCAAAGCCGACGGCGCCGATCTTCAGGAAGTAAAGGTGCCGCGCGAAATCATAACCCTGCGGCGAAACGGGCTGCGGCGGCGGCGAAAGGCTGCCCCGCAGCTTGACGCGCTCGCCCGGAAGCGCCTCGAACGCCGCACCGCGCCAGGAGAGGCGAATGCGGGCGGGGAGCTTCTCCGCCTCGACGCTCTCAATGCTGTCTACGGCGATGATCAGCCGGCGGAGCTTATCAGACTCTTCGACCGCGACGAGCCGGCCTTCGATCTCCGCAAAGCCGATCTCACGGTCGAGCAAGGGCGCAGCGACACGCGCTGCGCGGAAATCGGCGGCGCAAAACCCGAGCGTGAAAAACGCAGCAGCGACAGCGGCGCGGCGATAGCGCGCGAAGCGCACCGCGATCAGCACCGCGCAAAGACACGCCGCCGGCGCCAGCCAAGCCGGGGGCTCCGCCTTTAGCCCCAGATAAAACGCTGCGCCGGCGCCAAGCGCGACCGGCGCCCAAAGTCCCAGGCGCCTTACATCGCGCGCCGCCGATTCGCGGATGAACTGTTCAGCGCGAGCCAATGCCGCGCGCCAGTCAATCGCGATCGCGGCGCCTGCGGCTTCCCTCCCCCTGACGACGCCGGCCATAGGCCCCCGCTGGCGACCGTGCTAAGCGCTGGCTCGCCTCCAATACTCGCCAGAAAAGCGCGAAAGACCCGCCGCCGCAACCATGCCGACACCGATCGTCACCCGCTTCGCTCCCTCGCCGACCGGCTATCTCCATATCGGCGGCGCGCGCACCGCGCTCTTCAACTGGCTCTACGCACGCGGACGCGGGGGCCGCTTTCTGTTGCGCATCGAAGACACCGACCGCGCCCGCCACAACGAGGCGGCGGTCGCCGCGATCGTCGACGGGCTGACGTGGCTCGGGCTCGACTGGGACGGCGAGCCGGTCTCGCAATATGGGCGGCGCGAGCGTCACGCCGAGGTCGCGCACGCGCTGCTCGCCCGCGGCGGCGCCTATCGCTGTTTCATGACGGCGGAGGAAATCGAGGCGGCGCGCGAACAGGCGATGGCCGAGAAACGACGCTTCGAAAGCCCGTGGCGGGACGCCGATCCCGCCTTCGCGCCTGACCGTCCGTATACGATTCGTTTCCGCGCCCCGCGCGAAGGAACGACGCGCGTCCGCGACGTCGTTCAGGGCGAGGTGACGTTTCCGAACGGCGCGCTCGACGATCTCATCATTCTGCGCAGCGACGGCGCCCCGACCTATAATCTCGCGGTCGTGGTCGATGATAACGACATGGGCGTCACGCATGTGATCCGCGGCGACGATCACCTCAACAACGCCGCGCGCCAGCAGCAGATCTATGAGGCGATGGATTGGCGAGTTCCCTCGTTCAGCCATGTGCCGCTCATCCACGGGCCGGACGGCGCGAAATTGTCGAAGCGCCACGGCGCGCTCGGCGTCGAGGCCTATCGCGATATGGGTTTCCTGCCGGAGGGCCTTGCGAATTATCTCCTGCGTCTCGGCTGGTCGCATGGCGATGACGAAATTATCCCGCGCGACAGGGCGCTCGAATGGTTCGACATCACCGGCATCAACCGCGCGCCGGCGCGGCTCGACCAGGGCAAGCTCGAATTCACCAACGCGCACTTCATGAAGCTGCTCAGCGCGGAGGATTTCGTCCGTCGCGCGGCGCCGTTCTGCGAAAGCGCAGGCTTCGCAATCGATGCGGCGGCGCAAGCGATGCTGCTGCGCGCTGCATCCTTTCTCAAGGAACGCGCCCCGACGCTCGCCAAGACGCCGGAGGCGGCCGCTTTCCTGTTCCTGAAACGCCCGCTCGACCTTTCCGGCAAGGCGGGCAAGGCGCTCGAAAAGGACGGCGCGCGCGGCCTCATCGCCGCAGTCGCCAGCGACCTCGCAGGCTCCAGCTTCGAAAGCGCCGCAGTTCTTGAGGAAACGCTGAAGTCCACCGCCGCTTCGGCTGGCGTTAGCTTCGGCGCGGTGGGACCCGCGGTCCGAGCCGCACTCACCGCCGGTTTGCCAGCCCCGTCACTCGGCGAAGTTCTTTACGCCCTTGGCCGTGAAGAGGCGCTCGCCCGCCTAACCGACGCCGGTGGGCAATAGAAACAATAAGTTATGCCTTCAACCCGCCGTTGAGAATTCAACCTTAAGTTGAGGCCAATCGTCTGGAAACGACCGCGTTTCCTTCTATAGTCGCGCCGCGCAATTCTTTGCCGCAATGCACAAGAGGCCCCCGATGGATAGCACGCTGAAGCCTTCTGGCACGATGACGCTCACCTATGACGGCAAGAAGACCGACCTGCCGGTTTTCAGCGGAACCCATGGGCCGAAGGTCGTCGATTTCCGCAAGTTCTACGCCGATACCGACCTTTTCACTTTCGACCCCGGCTTCACCTCGACCGCGAGCTGCGAGTCGAAGATCACCTTCATCGACGGCGATGAGGGCATCCTCCTTTATCGCGGCGTGCCGATCGAGCAACTCGCCGAGCAGTCGCACTTCCTCGAAGCGGCCTACCTCCTCCTTCACGGCGAATTGCCCACCGTGAAACAGTCGAAACAATTCAACTACGACATCACCATGCACACGATGGTGCATGAGCAGCTGAAGAATTTTTACAATGGTTTCCGCCGCGACGCACATCCGATGGCGATCATGGTCGGCGTCGTCGGCGCGCTCGCCGCCTTCTATCACGACTCGACCGACATCAACGATCCCAAGCAACGCGAGATCGCCAGCCACCGGATGATCGCGAAGATGCCGACACTCGCGGCGATGGCCTACAAATACTCGATCGGACAGCCCTTCATCTTCCCGCAGAACAGCCTCGATTACACAGAAAATTTCATGCGGATGTGCTTTGCGGTGCCGGCGGAGGACTACAAGGTCAACAACCTCCTCGCCGACGCGCTCGACAAGATCTTCATCCTGCA
>CAZNXR010000206.1:0-5029 GCA_964576815.1 uncultured Caulobacterales bacterium
GTTGATCGGGTTTCTTGACCAGTTTGCAGAATTTTGCGACAACAGAGTTAACGGTCCGGCAAACGGCCGGTCAATAACGCATCAGGGAGGGTTCTAATGCGTAAGGAACTGAAGCTTTTCCGCGCCACTCTGCTGTCCTCAGGCGCCGCGCTCGCCATGTCAGCGCCCGCCTTTGCTCAGAATGCGGACGAACAGGGCGACGAAATCGTCGTCACTGGATTCCGATCGTCGCTCGAAAATTCGGTCGCGGCCAAGCGCAACAACACCTCGATCGTCGAGGCGGTGTCGGCGGAAGAAATCGGCAAGCTCCCCGATATCTCGATCGCCGAATCGCTCGGCCGCCTGCCGGGCCTTGCGACGCAACGCCTCAACGGCCGCTCCAACGTCCTATCCATTCGCGGCCTAGGCCCCGACTTCTCGACCGCCCTCCTCAACGGCCGCGAGCAGGTGACGACCTCGGATAATCGCGGCGTCGAATTCGATCAGTACCCGGCGGAATTGCTGTCGCAGGCGCTCGTTTACAAAACGCCGTATGCGGGCCTTATCGGGCAGGGCCTCGCCGGCACGGTCGATCTGCAGACCTTGCGCCCGCTCGACAAGTCGGAGCGCGTGCTGGCGGTATCCGGTCGTTACGAATTCAATGAGAACGGCTCACTCAACCCCGACTCGCCCGGCGCCGGCTATCGCGCCACGGGCGTTTTCGCTGACCAGTTCGCCGACGACACGTTCGGCGTCGCGATCGGTCTTGCTCTCCAGTCCTCGCCGACGCAGCAGGAAGCCTTCAGCGCCTGGGGTTACGCGGGCAACGGCTCGGCGGCCGATCCCCTCCTTCTCGGCGGCTCCAACGGTCGCAACTCGCAGTCGAGCGATCTCGACCGCATCGGCGGCTTCGCAACGCTGCAGTTCGAGCCGTCGGATGAGTTTTCTTCGATCATCGATATTTTCTACACAGACTTCAGCGAAGACCAGACCAGCCGCGGCGTCGAGTTCCCGCTCGGCTTCGGCGGCGGCTTCGGCGTCAGCAGCGTCGTCAACAATCAGGTCGATGGCTTTGCGACCGATGCGACATTCAACAACGTGCGCGGCGTCATCCGCAACGACCTCAACATCCGCCGCGCCGAATTGTTCTCTGCCGGCTGGAACGGCAAATATGACGCCGACAATGGCTGGGGCGTCGAGCTTGACGTCAGCTATTCCAAAGCGACGCGCCGCGACCAGCTGATCGAGGCCTATGCCGGCACGGGCTTCGGCTCCACAGGCGGCGCAGCGGACACGCTGACCCTTTCGCAGCAGCCGGGTTCTGTTCCGCGGCTCACCGGACTTCTCGACTATTCGGCGACCACAGGTCCGAACGCCATCGTTCTAACCGACCCGCTCGGCTGGGGCGGCGGCGGCAATGTCGTTCAGGCGGGCTTCATCAATGCCCCGCGCACGGTCGATGACCTCTGGCATTTGGAGGCGGCCGTTGATCGCGATGTCGATTTTGGGCCCGTCTCCAATGTTCAAGTGGGCGTTGATTGGGGGCTTCGCGAGAAGCGTCGGGAAATCGACCAGACCTTCCTGACGCTTGGCGGCGGCACGCTCTCGGATCCGGGCGTCATTCAGACTTTGCCGATCCCAGCGGCCGCCATCCTTGGCGAACAGGTCGTAAGCTTCCTCGGTTTTGGTCCGCAGGTGACGCTCGACACCCGCTACCTCGTAAACAATGTCTATGTCCCGGTTTCGACGTCGCTCTCGTCCTTTGCGACGCCGCAATCATGGACCGTCAATGAAGACGTGATCACGGGCTGGGTGAAATTCGGCATCGACAGCGAGCTAGGCTCGATCCCGGTCACCGGCAATTTCGGCGTTCAGATCGTCCATACGGATCAAAGCTCGGACGGGCTTGCTGTTGCGGCCTCGACCGTGACGCCGGGAGATTTCGAAATAGTCCCCGTCTCTGGCGGCGATACGTATACGGACTTCCTGCCGACGTTGAACCTGGTCTTCGACCTTTCCGACACGGTAAAGATGCGCCTTGGCGCCGGTCGGACATTGGCGCGCGCACGACTTGACCAGCTTAGCGCCAGCCAAAACCTATCCGTGAACCTCACGGCGCTTAGCAACACCGATCCGCTTGGGCCGGGCGGGACGGCATTCGGCCGCAACAGCGGCAACCCGGCGCTGCGGCCCTACATCTCCAACCAGGTCGATCTCTCGATCGAGAAATACTTCGGCGGCAGCGGCTACATTTCGCTGGCGGCTTTCTACAAGGACCTTAATGATTTCGTGAACACGGGTGACGCCTTCGTCGAGGACTTCTCGACGGAAGCGTCCATCTTCCTCACGCCGGCCCAACAGGCGCTGTTGGGAACGACGCTTGGCCTCAACCGCACGAACAGCAACAACGGCAACGGCCGCATTCGCGGTTTCGAAGCCTCGCTTTCAGTCCCGCTCGACCTCGTGTCCGAGTCGCTCAGCGGCTTCGGCTTCCTGACGAGCGCGTCGTTCACGGACAGCCGAGTAACGACATTCCTGGAGACCAATCCGTCCGCGACCTCTACGACAACGGTGCCGGGACTTTCGAAGTGGGTTGTCAACTCAACGGCCTATTTCGAGAAAGCCGGTTTTGAAGCCCGCGTCAGCCATCGTTACCGGACGTCATTCCTCGGCGAACTGGCTGCGATCTCGGCGACGCGGACATTCCGGAACTCGCGCCCCGAATCAATCATTGATGCCCAGATCGGCTACGCCTTCTCCGGCGCGCTTGAGGGTCTTCGCGTCACCGCTCAAGGTCTCAACCTTACGGATGAGCCCTTCGAGACCTTCCAGGGCGAAGATCGCCAGCTGATCGATAGCCAGTCCTTCGGCCGCACCTATCTCATCGGCGCGTCCTACGCCTTCTAAGCGCTCCCTCCCGAGCGTCTTTGGACCCCGCCGGTTTTCTCCCGAACCGGCGGGGTTTTTCTTTGTGCGCGCTGCGGGCGCTGCGCCGCATTGATTGCCCTGAGGGACGACCATTACATTTGCCTCATGATTGAAGCAGCGCCGCCCGCCCGCGATCCCATCCGCTCTATCGTCATCGTCGGCGGCGGCACGGCGGGTTGGATGGCCGCTTCGGTGTTGTCGAAGGCGTTTGGGCGCGCGCTTGCAATAACGCTGATTGAATCGGACGAGATCGGCATCGTCGGCGTCGGCGAGGCGACGATCCCGCAGATCCGGCACATCAATAATTTTCTTGAGATCGACGAGAACGCATTCCTGAAAGCGACGCAAGGCACGTTCAAGCTCGGAATCCAGTTCAATGACTGGGGCCGACTCGGCGACAGCTACATGCACGCCTTCGGCGACATCGGCATGGCGCTCGGGCTCACGCCCTTCCACCATTACTGGCTGCGCGCCGGCGCGAAGGGAACAGGCGGTTCGCTCTGGAACTATTCCATCAATTATCAGATCGCCATTCGCGACCGTTTTGCGATGATGGAGCGCGTTGGGTCCTCGCGCCTTACGGGCACGCGCCACGCCTTTCATTTTGACGCGAGCCTTTATGCGCGCTTCCTGCGCGGGCGGGCGGAAGCAGCAGGCGTCCGGCGCGTCGAGGGAAAGATCATCGACATTCGCTTACGCGGCGCGGACGGCTTCATCGAGGGCGTGACGCTCGAAGGCGGCGCCCGCATCGACGGCGATTTCTTCATCGATTGCTCAGGCTTTCGCGGGCTCCTCATCGAGGGCGCGTTGCGAGCGGGTTATGAGGACTGGACGCAGTGGCTTCCTTGTGACCGCGCAGTCGCAGCGCCTTGCGCGCATGGCCAAGCCATCCGCCCCTACACGCAGGCGAGCGCGCGCAAGAGCGGCTGGCAATGGCGCATTCCGCTGCAGCACCGCGTCGGCAACGGGCATGTCTATTGCAGCCGCTATATTTCGGACGACGAGGCCGTGGCGGTTCTCAAGGCCAATCTTGAAGGCGAGCTCCTCGCCGAGCCGCGCTTTCTCCGATTCGTCACCGGCATGAGGAAGCGTCAGTGGGTGAAGAACTGCGTGTCGCTGGGCCTTGCGAGCGGATTTCTGGAGCCGCTTGAATCGACGTCGATCCACCTCATCCAGTCCGGCGTCAGCCGCCTCATCTCGATGTTCCCCGACCGGCATTTCGATCCGGCGCTTATCGATGAATTCAATCGCCAGTCGCGCTTTGAATTCGGGCGCATCCGCGACTTCATCATTCTTCATTATCACGCGAACGAACGGACGGATTCGCCGTTCTGGATCGAGCGTCGTGAGATGGCCGTGCCGGAGGCGTTGCAGGCAAAGCTCGAACTCTTCCGCTCGACGGGCCGCATCTACCGCGAGCATGAGGAGCTCTTCACCGAGCCCGGCTGGCTGCAGGTCATGCTCGGCCAGCGTATCGTTCCGGCGCGCTATCATCCGCTCGCTGACGGCTTGGGTGAGGCGCAGCTCACGGAGTTCTTGGGGAACATCCGGACTCTAGTTGATCGCGCAGCGGCTTCGGCGCCGTCGCACGCCGACTATATTCGCGCCAACTGCGCGGCGTGAGATGAATAAACGCGCCGCAAAACGTGATCGGCGTTAACCACGATTATCTCTTGAATCGAAAGCGCGTTGGTTCCATGCTCTCCTCGTTCGCGCCGCGGCCCCGCCGCCGGCGCGATTTTCGTTTCAGGCCCGGGTTCATGAGCACGCGCACTTTCCGCGCGGGCGCCGGCGCCTGAAAGGATCCTGGCGATTCCCGTATTGGGCGAAATTTCGGAATACGGACTTTCCGTACTTTCCCGCTGGTCCCCGCATGAATCATGGGTTCAACCCCAGCGCGGAGCGCCGGATTATCCGTCAGGCTGGCTGCAAGAAAAGGTTGAGCGTCAGGCGCCCCTTTCGCGGGTCGGCGCTGAGCGCCGCCGTGTTGCGCATCCGGCTGCAATGAAGCGCGGCGCCCCGATAAAGGAGAAGGCGATTGAAGACGGGCTCGAAGGTCGCGATTTCGTCGAACAGCGGCGCGCCGTCGCCGATATAGGCGGCCGGCGGCAGGCCATGGCGC
>CAZNXR010000207.1:0-4969 GCA_964576815.1 uncultured Caulobacterales bacterium
CCGGCTGGCCGTATTCCTTGTCGAGCGCTGCTGCGAAGGAGGCGGGCGCGTCCTTAAGCGCGACGCGGTCCTGCGGGCGCTTCGGGCCCGCGAGGGAGGGCGTTACGTCGCCCAGATCGAGTTCGAGCGTGTCGGTGAATTTCGGCTCCGGCGTTCCGGCGTCGCGCCAGAGGCCTTGCTCCTTCGCATAGGCCTCGACGAGCGCTACGCGGTCTGGCGTGCGGCCGGTCGCCTTCAAATAACGAAGCGTTTCGGCCGTGATCGGGAAGAAGCCGCAGGTGGCGCCGTATTCCGGCGCCATATTGGCGATCGTCGCCTGATCTTCGAGCGCCAGATGGTCGAGACCCGGGCCGAAGAACTCCACGAACTTGCCGACGACGCCCTTCTTGCGCAGCATCTGCGTGACGGTGAGGACAAGGTCCGTCGCGGTCGAGCCCTCCGGCAGCTTGCCGGTCAGGCGAAAGCCGATCACTTCCGGGATCAGCATCGACACCGGCTGGCCGAGCATCGCGGCTTCCGCCTCGATGCCGCCGACGCCCCAGCCGAGAACCGAAAGCCCGTTGATCATGGTCGTGTGGCTATCCGTGCCGACCAGCGTGTCGGGATAGGCGTAGGTCTCGCCCTTGTAATCGGCGGTCCAGACCGTCTGCGCGAGATATTCGAGATTGACCTGGTGGCAGATGCCGGTGCCCGGCGGCACGACGCGGAAATTGTCGAACGCGCCCTGGCCCCACTTCAGGAACTGATAGCGCTCGCCGTTGCGCTCATATTCCCGCGCGACGTTCTTCTGGAAAGCGTTCGGGCCGCCGAAATAATCGACCATGACCGAATGGTCGATGACGAGATCGACGGGCGCCAGCGGATTGATCTTTTCAGGATCCTGGCCGAGCGACTTCATCGCGTCGCGCATGGCGGCGAGGTCGACGACCGCCGGGACGCCGGTGAAGTCCTGCATCAGGACGCGCGCCGGGCGGTAGGCGATTTCGCGCTCGCTCGACCCGGTCTTTAACCAGTCGCCGAACGCTTTGATGTCGTCGACCGACACTGAACGGCCGTCCTCGAAGCGCAGGAGATTTTCGAGGAGCACCTTGAGCGAACAGGGCAGGCGCGACAGGTCGCCGACCTGACGCTCCGCCGCCTTCAGACTGTAGATCGCATAGGACTTGCCGCCGGCCTTCAACGTAGTCTTGGTTTTCAGGCTGTCACGTCCCGGGATCACTGGTCGCCTCCGCGTTCGAAAGGGTCGAGAAACGGGGGCCTTATGGCTGATCAAGGGCCATCGCGCAATTCGCGCGAAAGCACTCTACTTTCGCCGCAAATCGCGCTTAGACAAACGCCGGATCAGTCGCGTCGGCTAAATTGGAGGACAGGATATGGGCGATATCGGCGGAGCGTTTCGGGTCATCACCGCGGCCCTTCTCGGGGCGGCCTCGATGGCGGTTGCGCCGGCCTCGGCGGCCGATCCCCAGTCGGTCGCGGTTTTCAAGGACTGGACGGTCATGGTTCAGGACACCGGCGATGACCGCGTCTGCTTCGCCGTCGCCGAAGCCAAGGACAAAGCGCCGAAATCGGTCAACCACGGCGAGATCTTTTTCATGGTGGCGACCTGGAAATCAGGAGCCGCGGCGAATCAGCCGAGCTTTCGCGCAGGATATAACCTGAAGGACGCGCCGGCGCCGGCGATCCGCGTCGGCTCCCAGAAGTGGGACATGTATGTGTCGGATAACGAGGCCTTCATCGAAAGCGCCTCCGCCGAACAGTCTCTCTTCGTCGCCATGAGATCGGGCGCCGACATGCGTGTTTCCGCAACATCGGGACGCGGCACGGCGACAAATTACATATTCTCGCTCAACGGCGTCTCCGCCGCGCTGGATCGTGCGAAGGAAGCCTGCAAGTAGCGCTTCGCCTGCTCCTTCGACGGAGCTTTATGCCTTGATCCGTTCACAAATCGGTTTAGCGTCCCGCCCTCGCGCCGCGTGGCGCGCGTGTTGAGAAATGAAGAGGGCTCTAATGGGTATTATTAAAGAATTCCAGGAATTCGCCGTCAAAGGCAACATGGTCGATATGGCCGTCGGCATCATCATGGGCGGCGCTTTCGGCACCATCGTCAACAGCCTCGTCAACGACATCATCATGCCGCCTATCGGCCTGGCGATCGGCGGCATCGACTTTTCAAAGCTGTCGCTGGTGCTGAAGCCGGCGGAGGGCGATGTCGCCGCAGTCGCGATCAATTACGGCAAATTCATCAACTCCGGAATTTCGTTTGTGATCGTCGCCTGGGCGCTCTTCATGCTCATTAAGGCGATGAACACCTTGAAGAAGAAGCAGGAGGCCGCGCCGGCCGCGCCGGCCGCGCCGACGAAGGACCAAGTGCTCCTTACGGAAATCCGCGATCTGCTCTCCAAGCGCTGATCACTCGATCGCCCCCGATGTGAAACCGCCGCCCTCGCTGAGAGGGCGGCGGTTTTTCGCGGAATTCGCCGGGCGACGACTTATACGCACTTTCAGTGATCGTGACCGATCACTGAAAGGCATCTCGCTTCGCTTGCCGTGCGCGCAGTCGCGCTCGCCGGGCTTCGATGAGTCGAGGTCATCGAAAACCGATATTATTCTTCGCCCTTCAGGTAGGTGTCGAGGAATTTGACATAGGCCTCCGACGCGCTGATCCGGTTCTCGCGTTTCAAGAACCCGTGCCCTTCATCCGGGAACAGAAGATATTCGACCGGCACGCCGTTCTTGCGGACCGCGGCGACCAGGTCGTCGCTCTCGACCTGCAAGACGCGCGGATCGTTGGCGCCTTGAACGACGAGGAGCGGCTTCTTGATCTTGCCTGCATGGAACAGGGGCGAAATCGCCCGGTGGCGCTCGCCGTCGGTCGCCGGATCGCCCATCTCGTCATACAGCGCCTCCTTGAACGCCTCCCACCAGGGCGGGATCGACGTCAGCGTGCGGACCCAGTTGGTCACGCCGAAGATATTGACGCCGGCGTCGAACGCGTCCGGCTCGAAGGCGAGCGCGGCGGCGACCATGTAGCCGCCATAGCTGCCGCCCATGACCGCGATATTGTCCTTATCGACCCAGTTCAGCGTCTCAAGATATTTCCGTCCCCAAACGATGTCTTTCAGGTCGACGTCGCCGTGCTTCCTGTCGTCCATATGGAAGAACGTCTTTCCGTAGCCTGACGATCCTCTATTGTTCGCGCCGAGCACTGCATAGCCGTGATTGACGAGGTGCTGCACCATCGCGGAATAGCCTGCGCGGGTCTGGCCGCCCGGGCCGCCATGGACAAGCACCACCGCCGGCGCGGGGTTCGAGGCGCTCGCACCCTTCGGCTTGTAGAGAATGGATGGAATGTCGAGGCCGTCGAAGCTCTTGTACCGGACGACTTCGTTCTCGACGAGATCGGCGGGATCGATCGCTGGATTGAGCGCCTGCGTCCACTGACTGAATTTCTTTTTCTTCAAATCGACTGTGATCACATTGGACGGCGACACGTCCGAATTGAGCATGAAAGCGACGGACTTCTCGTCGCGCGAGAAGCGCACGCCGTTGATGTCGCCGGCGGGCAGGCCCTTCGGCATCGCGACGGCTTTGCCGGATTTCTGCTCGACGATCGAGACGACGGTCGATGCGTCCTCATTCGTCGCGCTGACGCGATAGCGCCCTGTCGGCGAATAGAGCACGTACATCACGTCCCAGGCCGCTTCGATAAGCGGCGCCTTCTCGCCGCTGGCGATGTCGAAAGTCCAGGCTTGCGCAAACTCGCCTTGCTCGTCGGTCCCGAACACGAGCTTCGTCCCGTCGGGCGAGAAATCGTGAACGGCGTGCGAGATGTTGCCCTCATGCGGGGTGATCAGCAGCGGCTCGGCCTCAGGCGTTGTCAGATCGATAAGGAAGAGATTGTTGTCGGCGGAGGTGCGCTCCTTGACCGCCGCCGCGCGCGTCCCCTGGCGGTTCGTCGCATCGATGCTGAACCCGGCGTCATTCTTGAAGACGAGCGTGCGGGCGTAATCGGCGCTCTCATACCGGTAGAGGTCGAAGAAGCGCGGATCGCGTTCGTTGGTGAAGGCGAAAAACGCTTCGCCCTCGCCGATCCAGCCGCCGAAGATCGCCTTCAGATTTTCGCCCGGCGTGAGGTCCTTGACGGTTCCGCCGGGCTCGCGAACGAAGAGATGGTTGAGTTCGTCGCCGCCCTTGTCGGCGGTGAACAGGATTCTTTCATCCTTCGGGAAATAGCCGACCGCAAAGGTCGCATCGGTCGCCGAGCTTGTCAGCGGCGTCTGCGCGCCGGTTTTGACATCGAGCGTGTAGGCGTTGAAGACGCCGGTCGCGTTCGACGACATGAGGAGCTTCGAACTGTCCGGGGAAAACGCCGTAATCGCGCCGGCGGCGAGATAGTCGGTCGTCTTGAAGAAAGCCTCGGCCGGATAGCGCTCGGGCGCATCCGCCGCCTGCGCCGCGCCGACAAGGGCGACGACCGCCGTCAGAACTCTAATCATGTTGCAATCCCTCTTTGATCGTTCCTGCGGTGATAATCGGTCGCATGCGTCCGGGCAATTCCTGGCGAGGGGGCTTGCGGCAGCCTGTTTCCCGTTCGCGGCGAACTCGCTAGATCGTCGCCTTCGGGCCACCGGGGGACAGAACATGCCGGCCAGAACCGCCGCGATCCTGGCGATCGGAGACGAGTTGCTTTCCGGGCGCACGCGCGACGCCAACATCCATTTCCTCGCCGGTTGGCTCGGCGAGCGGGCGATTGCGCTGAAGGAAGCGCGCATCGTCGCCGACGACGCCGGGGCGATCGGCGAGGCTCTGAACGCCCTCCGTACCCGGTATGATTACTGTTTCACGTCCGGCGGCATCGGCCCGACGCATGACGATATCACTTATGAAGCGGTGGCGAACGCCTTCGGCCGTGAAATCGTGGAGCATCCCGACGCGATCCGGCTTATTCGCGCTTGGTATGAGGCCA
>CAZNXR010000208.1:0-4926 GCA_964576815.1 uncultured Caulobacterales bacterium
CGACGCCGTGGAGGCCGCCGGAAACCTTGTAGGAATTCTGGTCGAATTTTCCGCCGGCATGGAGCTGCGTCATGATGACTTCGGCGGCGGAAACGCCCTCGCCCGAATGAATGTCGGTCGGGATGCCGCGCCCGTTGTCGCGAACCGTGACCGATCCGTCTTCGTTGAGGACGACGCGGATGTCGTCGCAATAGCCGGCGAGCGCTTCGTCGATCGCGTTGTCGACGACCTCATAGACCATGTGATGGAGACCCGACCCGTCGTCGGTGTCGCCGATATACATGCCCGGGCGCTTCCTGACGGCGTCAAGGCCTTTGAGGACCTTGATCGCGTCGGCGCCATAGTCTTCGCCATCATCTTTTTTCGCGGCGGGTGTCGCCATTTTTCTACCCTGACAAATTTGTTTCGCGGATCCGTCCGTTTGCGACGGTGAAGCTTTGCGCCCGCGCGCCCCAGCCGGAGAACAGCGACGCGTCGGCGCCGGTCATGACGCACTGGACGCCGAGCGCATGGAGAATATCGTAAAGCGCCGCCCGGCGGTCTTCGTCGAGATGCGCGGCGATTTCGTCGAGGAGAAGAAGGAGCGGCGGTCCCCCTGCGTTGAAACTGAGCGCGCGGGCGTTGGCGAGTACGAGGCCGATCAGCAGCGCCTTTTGTTCGCCGGTCGAACAGGCGCGCGCGGGCATCGCTTTTTCGCGATGCGCGACCAGGAGATCGCTGCGATGGGGGCCGGCGAGCGCCCGCCCCGCTGCGGCGTCGGCGGCGCGCCCTGCTTTCAGCCGGGCGGCGAACGCATCCTCGATATCGGCGGCGGGCGCGTTGGCGAGCATCGCTTCAAGCTCGCCTTCGAGCACGATCTCGGCGGCGGGAAACGGCCCTTCCGCGGCGGCGGCGGCGCTGAGCGCGCTCGCCATCTCGCGCCGCGCGCTGGCGACTGCGACGCCCGCTTCGGCCATTTGCGTTTCGAGCGCAGCGAGCCAGCGATCGTCGCGGCAGCCGTCATCAAGAAGGCGCTGGCGCTGGCGCATCGCCGTTTCGTAGCCGGCCGCAGCGCGCGCATGCGCGGGATCATGCGTCAGCGTCATGCGGTCGAGAAAGCGCCGGCGCTCGCTCGCCCCTTCCATGAAAAGCCGGTCCTGCGCAGGCGACAGCCACAAGAGCCGCACGATGTCGGCAAGCGCGCCCGGCCCCGCGGCGCCGGCGCCGTCGATGCGGGCGACGCGGCGATTATTGTCGCTCGCGAGCGCGCCGACCCCGATCGCGCGCTCATCCTCGCCGTCCGTCAGCCGCGCGGCGACGGCCCAGCCGCCCGGTCCGTCGCGGCGCGCGATCTCGTCGATGCGCGCGGACCTGAGCCCCCTGCCGGGACCCAGCATCGAGATCGCTTCGAGGATGTTCGTCTTTCCGGCGCCGTTCGGCCCCGACAGCGCGGCAGGGCGCCCGTCGAAAGCAAGATCGAGATGGTCGTAGGACCGAAAATCGGAAAGCGTGAGGCGCGTGAGGCGCGCCCGCCCGTCCGGCGCCGCCGGAGCTTCTGGCTTGACGATGCGCAGCGTCGCTTCCCGCAAGATGGTTGTTCCAATCAGACCCGGAGCGGCATCAGCACGTAGAGCGCGCGCGGGTCTTCCTCATCGAGCGCGATCGACGGACTTGAAGGATCGGAGAGCCGAAAGGAGACCGTCTCACCGTCTATCTGGCCTGCGATGTCGAGGAGGTAGCGCGCGTTGAATCCGATCTCGATCGGATCGCCGTTGTAATCGACCGACAATTCTTCGAGCGCGCTGCCGGCTTCCGGATTGTTGACGGTGAGACGCAGCTTGTCGGCGTCGATCGCCATCTTGATCGAGCGCGTGCGGTCGGCGGAAATCGTCGCGACACGATCGACGGCCTGCGAGAAGTCCTTGGTGTCGGCGCGCATCACACTCTGATTGTTCTTCGGGATGACGCGCTCATAATCTGGGAAGGACCCGTCGATCAGCTTCGAGGTGAGGCGCCCGGCCCCGAAACCAAAGCGTATCTTGGTGTCTGAAACCGCGATCTCCACCGTTTCCTCGGCGTCGGCGAGCAGGCGCCCGAGCTCCGCCACCGCTTTGCGCGGCACGATGACGCCCGGCATCTTGTCGGCGCCCGCCGGCAAGGGCGCGTCGAGCCGCGCCAGGCGGTGACCGTCGGTAGCCGCCGCGCGCAGCAATTTCTTTGCGCCGTCGATGAAAGCATGAAGATAAACGCCGTTGAGATAATAACGCGTCTCTTCCTGCGACATCGCAAAGCGCGCCTTGTCGAACAGGCGCTGCAGGTCGGCGGTCGGCATGGAAAAGCGGACGCCGAGATCGGTCGCGGCGAGCGTCGGAAAATCCTGTTCGGGCAGCACGGCGAGCGTAAACTGCGAGCGACCCGCGGAGACCTGAAGGCGGCTTTCCTCGCCAAGCAGATCGAGGCGCACCTGCGCGCCCTCAGGAAGCCGGCGCACGATTTCATAAAGCGTTAGCGCCGATACGGTCGTCGCGCCCTTGCGTGTCACGTCCGCCGGCGCCGATTCCGAGATTTCGATGTCGAGGTCGGTCGCCGTGAGCGACAGCGCGCCGCCTTCGGCCTGCAACAGCACGTTCGCAAGGATCGGGATCGTATTGCGGCGTTCGACGACGCTCTGCACGTGACCGAGGGCCTTGACGAGAGCGGACCGTTCAATGGTGACCTTCATGCGTTTCGTGCTCTTCTCGAATTTAGGGGCGGCGGCGGCCTATTCGCGCCGTTCTCAAGGACGCAAAACGCCGCCGCCGCATGGAAGAAACGGGCGTCCTGCAAGCGCCCGCGGCGCCGCTCGATCCGCCCGCAGAATCGATCTGGAAATATAGGCTGAAACCGCCTCCGAACGCCAGCGCGGCAGGCCCCCGCAAAGGCCTGAAACAGCGCCGGTTTTCAGGCCGTTCAGGCCTTGGCGGCGAGAAGCTTTTCCGCCGGCAGGTCGGCGCCGATTTCGATGCGAACCCGCTGGACCGCCTCGGCGAAGACCTTGTCGCGGACGATCAGCGCTTCGGCGCGGTCCATTGAGCTCATGGCCGTGGTGTGGTCGCGCCCGAGGGTCCGGCCGATACGCGGGTAGCTTTCGCAGAGCGAAGTCCGCGCCACATAGACGAAAGCGTGACGGGCGCGCACGATCCGTTGCGGCTGAGTCTTGCCCTTGATCTCTTCCAGAGTGATGCCGAACGCCGCCGCCGCCGCCGCCAGCGTTTCTTCGAGCGTCGCCGCGCGCTTGCGGTCGCCAAGCCGGGTCTTCAGCGCCGCCAGCGCCTCCGACGGTCCGACCGTCACAGGCTGGTCGCGATAGACCAGCGCTAGCTGCTTGAACGCGCCGATGCACTCGCGCATCGACGAGGAAAACAGCCGCGCGATGAAGTCGAGCGCTTCATCGGTGATCGTACAGCGCAGATCGGCGCCGTCGCGGCTCTTTCGCAACACCGCCTGGCGCAGCGATTCTCCGCCGCATTCGATGCCGACGGCTAGCCCCTCGGCGAGACGGTCGGCGAGTCGGCTCGACACCGCCAGTTTCAGCAGGCCCGCGGGCGCATGTTCGCCCGCGACGATCACCTGGCGGCCGGCGCTTCTCAGCGCCGTAATGAGGTTGACGAGCTCGCCCATCGTCTTCGGCTTGCCGCCGAGAAGATGAACGTCGTCGATCAGGACCAAATCATTGGCGAGCATGTCGCGCTGAAGCTTCAACGTGGCGTTCGTCGACAAGAGCGCCGCGACGCAGCCGTTTTGGACGTTGTTATGCGTCAGATAGAGACAGCGGCCTTCGGGGTAGCGCTGCATCCAGGCGTTGCCGGCGGCTTGCAGAAGATGCGATTTGCCGACTCCCGGCACGCCGTAGATGTAAAGCAGATCGCGCGGCGCGGACTCGTCGAAGATCTGACGGGCCGCCTGAAAAGCGATTTCGTTCGTCGCGTCCACCGCGAACCCCTCGAACGTCATGCGAGGATCAAGACGCGTGGCGATCTCTTCAATTTGCGGCGGAGAAATCTCCTTGCCGGCCCGCCTTTCGGCGCCGTCTTCGATTTCCGGCGCATGCTTCCTGAAGTCGCCCTTGATGACGCCGAGGGGCTTGCCGCGCGCCGTTTCCGGCTGAGGCGCAAGCGCTGCGATGCGCGCCGCGCTCTTCATCAGCGCAGGACGCTTGACGATCAGCAGGCGCTTTATCTTGTAGAGGTTGTCGCACCAGAGCTGCATCAGCTCCAGCTTGAATTGCTGGTCGATGCGGTCACGCCGCAAGTCGGATTCGGTGGAGAGAATGACCGCATCGTCCCCCGCCTCGTCGATCTGCAAATCCGAAAACCAGGCTTTGAACGTCGGCTCACCGAAATTGCGTCGCAGCGTATCGTGAAACAGCGACAGCCTGTCTCCCGCCTCGATGGCGATTAATTTCTTCATCGTCTTAGCCCCAAGATCTTTTTATTGTCCGGTAAAACAGCCGGCGCTGCGCGCGCCGTCGATCGAGAATACGGCGCCGCCCGAGAAGGGGCGGCGACGTCAAACTATGTCATGAAGAATAGGTCCCGGCGGAACGAAACAGGAGTGAAGTTTTCGAAACGAGAACGCGATACGCTTGACACCTTGGCGCAGCATCAACCTGGTTCATCGTTCCGCCCCTTTCGTCCGCCGCCATTCGGCGCGTTGTCGCCCGACGCCCCGCCGCGTCGGCGGAATCGACTAATTCAACTCTTACACGGAATTCAACCGCACACTGTTACGAAAATTCGTCCGTATGCTGTATTTCGTTCTTTGATGATGCTGCGCGGATGAGTTTTTGTAAAGCGCCGTCGCGGATTTTCGCACACTTTTTTGGAGCGTTTGAAGATTGACTTTTCGCCTCTTGCGGGAAAACAACCGGTTAGCGTTTCTATCGACGCCGCCGGTGGAAAACTATTG
>CAZNXR010000209.1:0-4881 GCA_964576815.1 uncultured Caulobacterales bacterium
ATTTCTTTGGGGGCTGCTGCCGGACAACGAGTTCATTCTCGGACGATGGGCGCAGAAGTTTCAAGTCTCGCCGCGCAATCCGTTCGCGTTGCTCGCGCATGTCGGCGAGGATTGCGCGGGCGCGGTGCAGTTCGCGGCTCGCGCAAGAGTCGATCGGCTCGCCGCGGCGCCGCCCGCACCGACGCATTGGCTCGACGAAGCCGGCGTCGCCGAACGTCTCCGCGCGCTGAAGTCCGATGCAAGCGCATCGCGCCTGCCGCGAGACGAAGGACAGTTCAGCCTCGCGGGCGCTCAGCCGAAGACCGCCTTGCTGTTCGACGGCGTTCGGTGGGGAGTGCCGTCCGGCCGCACGCCGACGACCCATATTCTTAAACCGCCGATCGGCGGCTTCGACGGGCACGCCGAGAACGAGCATTTGTGCCTGTCCTTGGCGCGCGCCTTAGGAATGCCCGCGGCGCGCTCGGATGTCTTGCGGTTCGACGACGAGACTGTCATTTCGGTTGAGCGCTATGATCGAATTCGCGACAACACGCGGGTCAGGCGCCTGCATCAAGAAGACTTGTGTCAGGCGCTCGGCGTTCATCCGTCGAGAAAATATCAGAACGAGGGCGGTCCAGGCCCGCGCGATATCGTTTCGTTGATTAGATCCAATGTCGCCTCGGCCAAGCCGGCGACGGTCAATGTGTCGCCCGTCAATGTCATCGCTGGCGCCACGGTGTATTTCAAAGCTGACGAAGACGTACGAACTTTCGCGGACGCGCTTGTTTTCAACTGGCTTATCGGAGGAACGGACGCGCACGCGAAGAACTACTCCGTGCTCGTCGGCGCGGGCGGTATGGTGCGCCTCGCGCCGCTCTATGACCTCGCGAGCATTTTGCCATACGACGACATTGATCCGCGCAAGGCGAAGCTCGCGATGAAGGTCGGCGACGAGTATCGGCTTCATCACGTCGGGCTCGGCGAATGGCGAAAGTTAGCAACCGATATCAAGATTGACGCGGATGCGTTGATCGACCGCGTGCGCGCGATGGCGGTGCGCCTGCCGGACGCCCTTTCGGACGAAGTCGCGAACGCGCGCGAAGGCGGCCTGACACATCCGTTGATCGGCCGCCTTCAGGAAAGGCTGTCCGTCAGAGCAGCGAAATTCGCGAACGCTTAGCCCTTACGCGAAATACCCGACCGTCGCGCCGACGAGGAGGTAGACGCGTCCCAAGGGGGAGGAGAGGTATTGCTCCAGCTCCTCATCCGCCGTTTCCGAGGTCGTCGCGTCTTCGAGCAGGCGCTCGAAGCCTTGCAGGAAGTCGTGGATGCCGCGTTCGAAGGTCTTGTCGCGGCTGCCTTCCGCGCGGATGCGGCGCTTCACGTCGGATTCGTTGAGGCGCAGCAGGCGGTTGGCGAAGACGTTGCGGTCGCCGCGCTCGAAGCGCTCCAGCAGCGCCGGCGGCGGCTCGCCATAGAGCCGCGTTTCCAGATCGAGGGTGAAGTCCTGAAGGCCGGCGATGATCTTCATCGCATTCTGGGCGTTCGCGCGCGCATCCGCCGCGCGCCGCGCTTCGGCGCCGAGATCGAGCGGTTCGGCGCCGTCGGTCGCCGACAAGATCTCCCGCCAGCTGACATCGTGCTTCGAGCGCCTGTCGTCGTCGTCAGCGAGCGAACCGCGGTCGGCGCCGGCGACGGGACGCTGCGTCTTCGGCTTTTCGATATCGGCGGCGATGGCGTCAAGGCGCGCCGCGCCGGCCGCTTTCGCGTTCTTGCCGAGTTCAAGGACGTTCGATCGCTCCTGGTCGGCATGCGGACGCTTTGACTGCGCGGCGTCGATTCTTTCCGCTTCCGCAGCCTTGCGCGCAGCGCCGCCGGCGCGTTTTTCCGCGTCCGTCCGGGCCGCCCGCTCCGCTTCGCCGGCGAGGCGCATCCTGTCAGCCTCGGCGGCGCGCTGGGCTTCCGCCGCGCGGCTCTTCTCGATCGCCGCCTGCGCTTCGGCGAGGCGCGCTGAGGCCTCCTGTTCGCGAAGCTGGTTCTCGGCGAGCTTTGACAGACGCTCCGTCTGCGTCGCAATCGCTTCGGCGAGCCGGTCGGCGCGTTTTCGCTGTTCGTCGATCAATGTTTCAAGGCGCGCATTCTCCGTTTCGAGCGCGGTGCGCGCAGCGGCGAGCTCCTTATTGCGCTCCTCGACACGTTTTGACGCGGTCTCGGCGGCGGCGAGCGCCTCGCCGGCGTTTTGCCTGGCGAACGCGCCGGCCTTTGCGACCTCTTCCGAGGCCTCGCGCGCGGCGGTCACCGCCTTGTTCGCTGCGTCCGTGACGAGGTTTGCGGCCGCCGCCGCGCGCTCGGCGTCGCTCGCCGCGGCGGTCACCGCGCTCATCGTCGCCTCGCGCACGGTGTCGACGGCGCGCGCCGCCGCGTCCGCGATCCGGCGCGATTCGCGCGTCGTGAATTCGACCGCCGTCGTTGCGGCGCGCTCTGATTCGGCGCGCGCGACCTCGATCGCGGCGTCGGCGTTGCTCTTCGCCTCTTCGGCGGCCTTCAGCGAGAACTGGCCGACATTGGCGGCGTTGCGGGCGGCGGTGTCCGCCGCGGCGTCGGCGATGCGCCCGGCGCGCTCGCTCGCTTCCTTCATGGCGGCGGCCGAGGTCTCGATCGCGCCGGCGGTCGCCTTGACCCGCCCGTCGGCGTCAAGCAGCGCGCTCGACAGCGTCTCGAAGCTTTGCAACGCCCGGCTCGCGGCTTTCTCAAGCGTTGCAAGGCGCGCATCGAGGCGCACTTCCGCTTCGCCGACAGAGCTTGAGGCGTCCTGCAGCGACAGGATGTTCGCCTGCGCCTTTTCGGCGATCGCGGTCGCAAATTCATCCGCGCGCGTGTTCAGCGTCTCGGTAAGCTCCATCAGGCGCGCGCGTTCCGCCGCGATGGCGGCCGACGCGCCCGACGCCTTGTTCTCGATCGCAAGGCCCGCCTGCTCGATCGCGCCGACATGCTGGCGGATCATCGCCTCGACGGAGGCGAGGCGGATGAGCGCATCGTCGATGCCGGTGTTCAGGGCTTCCATCTGTCCACGGACGGCCGCGCCCACCGTTTCGACATTGCGGATCGCGGCCTTGTCCGGCTCGACGAAGGTCTGCGCCGCCGCGGCGACGCTCTGCGCCTCGCCGAGCGCGTGCGCCATCACCGCGTTGATGCGGCCCATGAGAATGAGAATCGCCGGCACGACGATCGCGAAGGCGAGGCCCCACTGGCCGTAGGAGTCGATCAGGCGAAAGCCGTCGATCGAACCGGTCAGGTCAAGGTGAGCCCACAGCAGGCCGGCCGGCGCGGCGACGGCGACCGCCAGAAAAGACAGCAGCGCGACGAACCTGCACGCCGATTCAATCTTGGCCGCGCGCGCGCGAAGGCGGCGGGCTTCAAGGCCGGCCGCGGCCAGATTGGCGTCAAGGGCCGCGTTCGGCGGCGTCGCCCCGGCGCTTCCCTGACCGGCGTCTGCGACGGCGCGAAAGCGCACGCGCGCCCCGCCCGCCCCCGCCTCGGAAGCGCCCTTTAGTTCTTGGGAAACCGCCATTTATCCCGCCTCGACCGAAGCTAGGCGACATAGCCCAATTTATGGTGAACGCCAATTTAAAGCCCCGGCCCGGCGGACTTGCCCGCGCCAGCGTGCGCCGCTACCCCAAAAAGGTCCGGAAATCGGCCAATCCCTAACGCGCCGTAGAGGACAGGGATGGAAAGATGCGCTCGAACAGCCAGGTCGCCATGAATTTCGGGCTCGATCCGATGATCGAGGAGATGCGCGAGACCGTCGCGCGCTGGGTCGATGAAAAACTCGGCCCCCGCGCCGCGGAAATCGACGCGACCAACAAATTCCCGCGCGATCTCTGGCCGGAGTTGGGCAGCCTCGGCCTCCTCGGGATCACGGCGGATGAAGAATTCGGCGGCGCGGGGCTCGGCTATCTCGCCCATTGCGTCGTCATGGAAGAGGTGAGCCGCGGCTCCGGCGCGGTCGGCCTCTCCTACGGCGCGCATTCGAACCTCTGCGTCAATCAGATCGCGCGCAACGCGACGAGGGCGCAGAAAGAGAAATATCTGCCGAAGCTGATTTCCGGCGAACACCTCGGCGCGCTCGCGATGTCGGAGCCGGGCGCCGGTTCCGACGTCGTCGGCATGAAGCTGAAGGCCGAGAAGCGCGGCGACCGCTACATCCTCAACGGCTCGAAAATGTGGATCACCAACGGGCCGGACGCCGATGTCGTCGTCGTCTACGCCAAGACCGATCCCAATGCTGGCCCGCGCGGCATCACCGCCTTCATCGTCGAGAAGGGGCAGAAAGGCTTCAAGGCCGCCCAGAAGCTCGACAAGCTCGGCATGCGCGGGTCGGACACCGGCGAGCTTGTGTTCGAGGATTGCGAGGCGCCGGCGGACAACATCGTCGGCGAACTCAACGGCGGCGTGCGCGTCCTGATGTCCGGCCTCGATTATGAGCGCGTCGTCCTCTCCGCCGGGCCCATCGGCATTATGCAGGCCTGCATGGATACGGTCATCCCTTACGTCCACGAACGAAAGCAGTTCGACAAGCCGATCGGCTCTTTCCAGCTTGTGCAGGGAAAGCTCGCCGACATGTACACGACGATGAACGCCTGCCGCGCCTATGTCTATGCGGTCGCCGCCGCATGCGACCGGAGAGAAACGACGCGCCAGGACGCGGCGGGCTGCATCCTCTACGCGGCGGAGAAGGCGACGCAGGTCGCGCTCGACGCGATCCAGCTATTGGGCGGCAACGGTTACATCAACGACTACCCGACAGGGCGCTATTTGCGCGACGCCAAGCTCTACGAGATCGGGGCGGGAACGAGCGAGATCAGAAGGATGCTCATTGGGCGGGAGATTTTTGAACGGACG
>CAZNXR010000210.1:0-4878 GCA_964576815.1 uncultured Caulobacterales bacterium
CCCCCGAGATCGCTGCGGGGGCTCGCTGGCGAGCGCCGGAAATCGCGGAAGTGCGCATCAAGGAGCGGGAGGCGAAAACCGCGCCCGCGCTGCCGCCCGATATCGTGCCGGAGCAGCCCCAGCAGCCTAAAAAAGGCTGGTGGCGAAAGGCGCTCGGCCAATAGCCGCGAAAGCCGCACGGGTCACATTTCCGCCATGCCGCGCGGAGAGGATTGCGCTAACGTCGCGTTTGGTCATGGTGCGTTCATGAAGGGTTTTGCCCGCCGTTTCTTCGCCGCCGCGGCTGTTGCAATCTTCGCCGCAGGACAGGCATCGGCGCAATCATTGTTGCGCGACGTCGAAATCGAAGAGTGGCTCGACGATTATTCGCGCCCGATTTTTCGTGCGGCAGGCATACCGGCGGACGAAATTCAGATCCTTCTTGTCGGCGACCAGTCGTTCAACGCCTTCGCCGGCGGATTGGTGATGGGCGTCAACACCGGCCTCCTCACGATCTCCGACACGCCAAATCAGATCGCGGGCGTCATCGCTCACGAAGCCGGCCACATCGCCGGCGGCCACACGGCGCGTTCCGACGAAGCCTATGCTGCGGCGACGCGGCCGATGATCCTCAGTCTCGTTCTCGCCGCGGGCGCGATCGCCGCCGGAGCGCCGGACGCCGGTCTCGGCCTGCTGGCGCTTGGGCAGACGGTCGGCATCGCCAATGCGCTGAAATACAGCCGGGGCCAGGAATCCTCCGCGGACCAGGCTGCGCTCACCTATCTTGAAGCGGTCGGAAGCTCCGGGGCCGGACTGATTGAATCCTTCAAGAAGCTCAGCAGCTCGCAGATCGTCCACGGCCAACGGGTCAACCCCTATCTGCAAAGCCACCCGCTCGCGCTCGCCCGCGTCAACGCGCTTGAGGAGCGCGCCAAAAAGTCTCCCTATTTCGACAAGAAGGACACGCCCGAAGAGATCGAACGTCTTCGAATGATCCAGGCGAAGATCTTCGGCTTCATGCAGCCGACGCAGTATACGCTCCGGCAATATCCGTTGTCGGACAGTTCGGAGGCCGCCCGATATGCGCGCGCCGTCGCCTATTATCGCGGCACGGACATGGAAAAAGCGGTCAAGGAGATCGACTCGCTGATCGCCGACCACCCGGAGAACCCGTTCTTCCACGAGCTCAAAGGGCAGATGCTGTTCGAGTTCGGCCGCGTCGCCGAGTCGGTCGAGCCGCATCGCCGTTCCGTCGAGCTGAAGCCCGGCACGGCGCTCCTGCGCATCAATCTCGGCCGCGCGCTCGCCGCCAACGAAGACACCGACAGCCTCGCTGCGGCAGTCAAGGAATTGAAGGCGGCGCTGCTTGTCGAGCCTGACAATTCTTTCGGCTGGTTCGAACTTGCGCGAGCCTATGGATCGCTCGGCAATGAGCCGATGGCCGACCTCGCCATGGCGGAATCGCGATACAATGTCGGGGCCAAACCCGAGGCGGCGCAGTTCGCACGGCGGGCGCTTCGCGGCTTGCCGAGAGGAACGCCGGAATGGCGTCAGGCGAACGATATCGTTGTTGCAAGCCTTGGCGCCGAGGCGGCGGCGCCGCGCGGCGTCGATCCTTCGCCGGCGCCTGAAAAGAAGCCGGCGCCGGCGCCGCGACGCGACGAAGTTCCCGATCCGAATTTTCACTGATCCTTTAACGGCGCAAAGGCGGGGCCATGAAGATAAATTCGAAACTCCTGATCGGCGGCGCGCTCGCCGGCGCAGCCCTGCTGGGGGCGGTCGCCGTCAACGTCGTGTCGGCGCAACAGTCAAAGCCGGCGCCGTCCGGCGACCGCAAGGCGATCGAGGCGATCGTGCGCGACGTTATCCGCGACAATCCCGAGATCATCGTCGAGGCGCTGAACGCCTATGCCGAGCGCGAGGCTTCGGAGGCTGCGGCGGAGGCGCTCCCCGCACTCCTCAAGGAGGAAACGGGCTTCGTCGCCGGCAAGAATCCTGCGGCGGCGAAAGTCGCCGTCATTGAGCTGTTCGATTATCATTGCGGCTATTGCAAGCGCGCAACCGATCTCGTCCGCGCCCTGTCGACGAACGATCCGGCGGTGAAAGTCATTCTCCGCGACCTTCCTCTTCTCCGCAAGGAATCGGATCAGGCGGCGCGCTACGCGCTCGCTGCACGCGAACAGGGAAAATATCTCGATTATCACTTCGCCCTGCTCGCCCAGTCCGGCGTGCTGACCGAAGAGAAATTGACCGAGGTCGCAAAGACCATCGGCCTTGACGCGGCGCGCCTGAAGAAGGACGCCGCGGCGGCGAAGATCGATACGGCCCTCGAGAGCAATTTCGAGGCGGCGCGGCGCATGCGGCTCGACGGCACGCCAAGCTTTATCGTTGCTTCGCTCGACGGAGACTTCATGCGCGTCATACCGGGGCTCGACGAAGACGCCGTGCGGGACGCGGTCGCCGAGGCGAAGAAGGCCAAGCCTGCCGGTTAGAGCGGCGGGCGACAAAAGTGCAACGCGGTTTTTCGCAAAGCCGCCGCGACCACCGAAAAACTAGAGCTTGGGCGATTCCTATCAATCGCCCGAAGCTCTAGATCAACCCGGCGAGCGGCGAAGACGGATCGGCGTAGCGCTTTTTCGGCATCCGGCCCGCGAGATAGGCTTCGCGCCCCGCGATCACTGCGTGTTTCATCGCCGACGCCATCAGGATCGGGTCCTTGGCTTCGGCGATCGCCGTATTCATGAGGACGCCGTCGCAGCCGAGCTCCATCGCGACCGCTGCGTCCGACGCCGTGCCGACGCCGGCGTCGACGATGACCGGCACGGAGGATTGTTCGACGATCAGGCGGATCGTCACCGGATTGAGAATGCCGAGGCCCGACCCGATCAGCGACCCGAGGGGCATGATCGCGCAGCAGCCGGCGTCTTCGAGCTTTCGCGCATAGACCGGATCATCCGAACAATAGACCATAACGTCGAAGCCGTCGGCGATGAGGAGCTTGGCCGCGCGCAAGGTCTCCTCCATGTCCGGATAAAGCGTCTTCTGGTCGGCGAGCACTTCGAGCTTCACAAGTTTCCAACCGCCCGCCTCTCGCGCGAGTCTCAGCGTGCGGATCGCGTCCTCGGCGGTGAAGCAGCCTGCGGTGTTCGGCAGAAAAACGAATTTCTCCGGGTCCAGATGATCGGTCAGCATGGGCTTCGACCGGTCCGAGATGTTGACGCGGCGGACCGCGACGGTGACCATTTCGGCCCCCGCCGCTTCGGCGGCGCGGGCGTTCTCCTCGTAGGACTTGTATTTGCCGGTGCCGACGATGAGGCGCGACGTGAAGCGCCGGCCGGCGATGATGAGGTCAGACGTCATCACCCGCCTCCGACGAAGTGAACGATCTCGACCGCGTCGCCCTCGCCGAGACGGGTTGCGGCGTAGGCCGATTTTGGGACGATGGCTCGATTGACCTCGACCCCGAGGCGGCGACCGTCGAGTTCAAGGGCGGCGAGCAGGCTGGCGACGCTTGCGCCTTCCGCAAAATCGCGAGGCTCGCCGTTGACCATGAGACGCATCGAAGGGCCGGTTTGCACTAAAGAAACGAACGCGCTTGTATGTGTCGGCTCAGGGCCGCCATTGCAAGACGGGCGGCGTCAAAGCGCGGCAGCATGCTGATTTACCTCCTCAACGGCCCCAACCTCAACCTGCTCGGCAAGCGCGAGCCGCATATTTACGGCACGGCGACGCTCGATGATCTCGGACGCGCGGCCGCGGCGAAGGCTGCTTCCCTCGGCATGCGCCTCGACTTTCGGCAGACCAACCATGAGGGAACGCTGGTCGACTGGATTCAGGAGGCGCGCGAGAAAGCTGCCGGATTGATCCTCAATCCGGGCGCCTATTCCCATACTTCGATCGCCATCCATGACGCGCTGAAGGCGCTGACCATTCCCGCGATCGAGGTGCATCTTTCGAACATTCACGCGCGGGAAGCGTTCCGCCGGCATTCGTTTGTCAGCCCCGCCGTGACCGGCGTCATTTGCGGGCTCGGAGCCGCAGGCTATCTCGCTGCGCTTGACGCCCTTAAAGGGCTCCTCGACAAGGGCCCGAAAGGCTGAACAGGGATTTCCGCCGGACATGAGTTCTTTGAAGCCGAACGCCGCCGAAGCCGCCTGGATTCGCGAACTGGCCGCCATCCTCGATCAGACCGGCCTCACCGAGATCGAAATCCAGAAGCCTGACATGCGCGTGCGCGTCTCGCGCACCAGCGCGGGGACTGCGCTCGCTTATGCGCCGGCGGCGGCCCCTGCGGCCGCGCCGCCGAAGCCGCAAGCCCCCGCGGAAGCAAAACCCTCAGGGCCGCCGGCCGGCGCTGTCACCTCGCCGATGGTCGGCACGGTCTACCTTTCGCCCTCACCCGGCGCGGACGCCTTCGTCAAGGTCGGCGACAAGGTCGCGCAAGGCCAGACGCTGATGATCATCGAAGCGATGAAGACGATGAACCCGATCGCGGCGCCGCGCGCCGGATCGGTGAAAGAGGTGCTCGTCCGCGACGCCCAGCCCGTCGAATTCGGCGAAGCGCTGATCGTGGTCGAGTAGCGCGATGTTCAACAAGGTCCTGATCGCGAACCGCGGGGAGATCGCGCTGAGGGTCCACCGCGCCTGCAAGGAACTCGGCATATCGACCGTGGCGGTCCATTCGACCGCCGACACGGACGCGCTGCATGTCAGGCTCGCGGACGAGAGCGTCTGCATCGGCCCGCCGCCGCCGAAGGACAGCTATCTCAACATCCCCGCGATCATTTCCGCGGCGGAGATCACAAACGCCGACGCCATCCATCCCGGCTACGGCTTTCTGTCCGAGAACGCCCGCTTCGCCGAGATCGTGACGGCGCACAACATCACCTTCATCGGTCC
>CAZNXR010000211.1:0-4862 GCA_964576815.1 uncultured Caulobacterales bacterium
AGGTTTGTCCGCCGCGGCGCGTCGAGAGGCGGCATGAGGCCGCCCACCGAGGAAATGCCCCGCGTGTGTGATGGCGCGCGCTATAGGGGCTCGCCGTCGCGGAATCAACCTCCGGGCCGGCGGCCCGAAGGCTTCAGACCAATTCGACGTCGATGACGCCCTCGACCGCTTTCAGGGCTCCCCGAACCGCGGGCGTGCACGCTGACCGGTCCCTTAACAGGAGTTCGACCTGACGGCCGCCCTGATCCGGCAGGGTGAGCGACAGGATGACCTCCCCCGCCTCTCCCGCGCCGGCCGGCTTCACCGCGGCCAACCGGCGGCGGACCGCCTCTATGGCTTCAGTACCTGCGACTGCAATCCGGAGTTGTGAGGTCGTCTGGGCGGCTGCGGCGTCCAGAAGGCGGGCGGCGTCGCAAGCGAGCCGGACCTCCCCTTCCCGCTCCTCGGCGTTGGCGGTGAGGAGCAACAATGCGCCGGGCTCAAAAAGGTCGCGCGCCGCTTCCAGCACGTCATTGAACACGGCTATCTCGAAATCGGTGGTCGCATCCGAGCACTCCACGAAAGCGAACGGCTTGCCGGCGCGCGACCGGCGCATTCGGACCGCGCGCACGACGGCGGCGATTTGCCCGGAGAACCGCGTTCCCGATTTTGCGCCCTCGATCGCCTCGGCGGCGGTCACCGCCTTCAACCTTCGAAGCTCCGTTGCGTAATCGTCAAGCGGATGTCCGCTGAAATAGAAGCCGAGAGAGGCGCGCTCCTCATTGAGGCGCTCGATCGGCGGCCACTCATCAACCGCCGGCAATCGCGGACGCTCGAGCGCAGGCGCTCGCCCGCTGTCAAAGAGGCCGGCCTGCGCGCTGCCGCGATCTTCAAAGGCCTGCGCCGAATGGCGGACGACAAGATCGGCGCCGGCGACGATTGCAGCGCGCGAACGGGCGAGCCCGTCGAGCGCGCCGGCGCGCGCGAGGTTCTCGATCGCGCGCTTTCCAACCGTCTTGAGATCGACGCGCTCTGCCAGATCGTAGACGTCGCCGAAGGCGCCATGCGCGCGCCGTTCGTCAGCGATCAACTGCATCGCCGCCGCGCCGACATTTTTCACGGCGCCGAGCGCATAAACGACGGCGCCGTCCTTGACCGAAAAATCGGCTTCCGACTGATTGACATGCGGCGGCCGGACGCCGACGCCGGCGCGGCGCGCCTCGCGCAGGAACACCGCGAGTTTGTCCGTATTCGATAGATCGAGCGACATCGACGCGGCCAGAAATTCCGCCGGGTGATTGGCCTTGAGATAGCCGGTCTGATAGGCGATGAAAGCGTAACAGGCTGCGTGACTCTTGTTGAATCCATAGCCTGCGAACTTCTCCACAAGCTCGAAAATCGACGACGCTTTCCTCGGATCGACGCCTCTTTCCTCGGCGCCTTCGACGAACCGCGCGCGCTGACGGTCCATCTCCTCCTTTTGCTTTTTGCCCATCGCACGACGAAGGAGATCCGCCTCGCCAAGGGAATAGCCGGAGAGGATCTGGGCGATCTGCATCACCTGTTCCTGATAGATGATGACGCCGTAAGTCTCCTTCAGCACGGTCTCAAGCGATGGATGAAGATAGTCGGGCGGCGATAGGCCCTGCTTGCGCTCAATATAGGTCGGAATGTTCTCCATCGGCCCCGGCCGATAGAGCGAGACGAGCGCGATGATGTCCTCAAGACAGTCCGGCTTCATCGCGCGCAATGTCTGACGCATGCCGGTCGATTCCAGCTGGAACACGCCGACCGCCGCCCCCTCGCCGAGCATCGCGAAGGTCTTCGCGTCGCCTAGCGGCAAGTTGTGCGGATCGATGTCGCCGCCGGCGTCCCGGACGAGGCGCGCGGCCCTGTCGATGACGGTCAGCGTCTTGAGGCCGAGAAAGTCGAATTTGACGAGACCCGCGGGCTCGACCCATTTCATGTTGTACTGGGTGGCCGGAAGGTCCGACCGCGGATCGCGATAAAGCGGCGTCAGCTCGTCGAGCGCGCGGTCGCCGATCACGACGCCCGCCGCGTGGGTCGACGCATGGCGATAAAGCCCTTCAAGCTTCAACGCCTTCTCAAGAAGCGCCGCGACGCTTTCATCGCGCGCACGCTCCTCGCGCAGCCTTGGTTCGCTTTCGATCGCCTCCGCAAGCGTCACCGGGTTGGCGGGGTTGTTGGGAACAAGCTTGCAGAGCCGGTCAACCTGCGGAAACGGCATGCCGATGACGCGGCCGACGTCGCGCAGCACCGCGCGCGCCTGCAATTTTCCAAAAGTGATGATCTGCGCGACGCGATCGGCGCCGTATTTCTGCTGAACGTAGCGAATGACTTCGTCGCGCCGGTCCTGACAGAAATCGATATCGAAGTCGGGCATCGACACGCGTTCAGGATTGAGGAACCGCTCGAACAGCAGGCCGAACCGCAACGGATCAAGATCGGTGATCGTCAACGCCCAAGCGACCAGCGATCCGGCGCCGGAGCCCCGGCCGGGACCCACCGGGATTCCCTCTTTCTTCGCCCATTTGATGAAGTCGGCGACAATCAGGAAATAGCCCGGAAACCCCATCGTGCAGATGACGTCGATCTCGAACTTGAGACGATCCCAATAGTCGGCTTCCGGCGCGGCGAGATCGCCCCGCGAAAGTCGCTCCTTCAGGCCCTCGCGCGCTTGCGACTCAAGCTCGCGCGCTTCGGCGGCGACCGCGTCCGCCCCGGCGCCGGCGCTCGCCGCTTCTTTGGTGAAGCGCGGGAGAATCGGCTGGCGGGTGCGCGGGCGAAAGGCGCACCGGCGCGCAATCTCGATCGTCGCATCGATCGCTTCGGGAAGGTCGGCGAATAACGCGCGCATTTCCGCCGCCGATTTGAAATAATGGTCGCGCGTCACTGTGCGGCGGTCTTCCTGATGCACATAGGCGCCGTCGGCGATGCAGAGGAGCGCATCATGCGCCTCGTAATCATCTGCCTTCGGAAAAAAGGGCTCATTCGTCGCGACGACCGGAAGGCCGAGGTCGTCCGCAATGTCGATAAGGTCTCCCTCGACGCCGCGCGTCCGGCGCGCGGGATGGCGCTGCAATTCAATATAAAGCCGATCCGGAAAGAGAGCGGCGAGGCGTCTTGCCAGCGCCGCGGCGTCGTCGCCGCGCTCCAGCCGCAACGCCGTATCGAGGAGCCCGTCAAAACCGCCCGAAAGACAAAGAAGCCCCTCGGTCCCCTCTTCTTCGAGCCAGCCGAGAGACGCGGCGATATGCTCGGCCGACGCGGAGGAAAGATACGCACGACTGGAAAGGCGCATCAGCCGGCCAAAGCCTGCTTCCGACTGCGCAAGAAGGACGATCGCCGGCGGGCGGCCTGTCTTAGCGTCGAGACCGGTGTCTCCCGACAGAGAGAGCTGGAGCCCGGCGATCGGCTGCAACCCGGCGCCGGAGAGCGTTTCTGAAATTTCAAGAGCGCCGAACAGATTGTTGGTGTCCGTCACCGCCACGGCGGCCATGCCGGCGGCAAGACAAAGGTCCTTGAGCTTGCCTGTCTTGATCGCGCCTTCGGAGAGCGAATAGGCCGAGTGGACGTGAAGGTGGACGAAGTCCGCCGCTGGGAGCTGGCCCAGAGACGCCTTGAGCGCTGCTTCCCGAATGGGATCGCCCATGGCGTCCAACCTCCTTCAGCAAACCGGCCTTAAGCGCCCACGAGGAAACTCAGGAGCTGCACGGACGCCATCAACACTAGCAATACCCCGAGTCCGGCGGCGTCCTTCAACACGCCGGTTTCCCCAATATTCCCAAGAACCACAGCCTTGCGCATCGGACGCCTCCATCAGTTAAGGAGTTTTGTTCGTCATTTGTTCTATATTCCTGTTTTGTTCTCATGTAAAGCCCAGATTTTCAACAGGGGAAATTGTGGAAATCCAGGGGCTCTACGCGGCGTCGCTCAGAAAGTCGGTCAGCGCCGCTTTGAAGGCGTCAAACTGGTCGTGATGGACCCAGTGGCCGGCCTTGGCGAGCGAGGCCACGCGCGCATTCTTGAAGTGAATCGCCCTGCCGTCTTTTTCGGGGTTCGACGCCCAGCTTTCGGCCCCATAAACGAGCAGCGTCGGACACTCGATAGCTCCCCAGAGACCATGAATCTCCGCCTGCGGAAGGTCAAAGGGCGGCCAGACATTCACATAGTGGTCGAATTTCCAGCTCCACGTCCCATCTTCGTTCATGGTCGCGCCATGCTCGGTAAGGTGGCGCGCCATGTCGTCGGTGAGGAACTTGTTTTCTTCCTTCATGCGCTCAAGCGCCGCGTCGAGCGTCGGATAGCGCCGCGGCGTCCGCGCGGCGGCGGCGCGTTTGTCCTCGATCCATTTCCGGAACCGCTCCGCCAACGGAACTTTTTCGCGTTCCGCCAGCATCGACGGGGAGAGACCAAGCCCCTCGATCGCGACGAGCTTGGCGACATTGGCCGGATAGAGCCCCGCATAGCGGATCGCGATATTGCCGCCGAGCGAATGCGCGACAAGCGTCACCGGCGTGCGGCCGAGCTGGTGAATCAGTTGCGCCAGATCGTAGACGAGCGCCTGCATCGAATAATCGCCGTCCGGCGACCATTCGCTGTCGCCATGCCCGCGCAGGTCCGGCGCGATCACATGGTAGCGCTCGCTGAGCGCCCGGGCGACAGCGTCAAGGCTGCGACAGTGATCGCGCCCGCCATGCAGGAGAACGAGCGGCGGCGCCGCTTCATTGCCCCAATCGACGTAGTGCAGCTTGAGGCGCTGCGAGACGAAGCGGCGGGAGGTCGGTTGCGCGGTCATTTTGTCGTTGTCGCTTGACGGCGCAGCGCCCGCAAGCATCGGCAGCAGGGACTAGTCGGCGCCC
>CAZNXR010000212.1:0-4841 GCA_964576815.1 uncultured Caulobacterales bacterium
GCGCTTGGCCGACAGTCGCTTCGTCGCGGGCGACGACTACACCATCGCCGACATGGCGATCTGGCCGTGGTACGGCGTCCTGGCGCAGGGGAAGATCTACAATGACGCCGGGACTTTCCTCGCGACCGAGGAATATCGTCATCTCCAACGCTGGACCGCGGAGATCGCCGCGCGCCCCGCGGTCATCCGTGGGCGGATCGTCAACCGCACCTGGGGCGCGGCGAATGAGCAATTGCCGGAGCGCCACGACGCGGCGGACATCGACCGCGTGCTGGCGCTGCCGGCCTGAAATTGCGCTATTCCGCGCTTTTGCCGACGACGCCGACGATCGGACCCATGGCGATGCCCGGTTCGTCGCGGCCGACATCGGGCGCATAAAGGCGGCTGATTGTCCCATCGAGATAGAGCGCGTTCGGACAGTTCAGCGTGTCGCGGAAAAGGCGCGCGAACTCGTGGAAGGTAACGGGCGTGTCGCTGATCGCGAAGACGACGGCGCCGTCCGCGCGGACGCCGACGCCGTTGCGGCGCTTTCGGGATGTCGCATCGGCGAGGAATTTCGGATGGATCGCGCCGTCGATGACAAGCATCGGGCCGGACTGCGTGGCGTAGCGCACGCAAGCTTCTCCCCTTTCCCGCTCTTGCGGGAAAGGGGCCGGGGGTGAGGGTGTTTCAACAAGAGAGTCGGCTTTTTTAGGCGATGCCCCCTCGCCCCGCCCTCGCCCGCAAGCGGGAGAGGGGAACGGTGTTGTCTCCGCGACGCCCGCGACGCCCGCATCGTCAATCCAGAACACGCCGTTCGGCTTCAGGTGGAAATTCCCGGGGCCGTCCTTCGTCGAAAGCTTTTTCTGCGCTTCCCCGTCTTCGACATAGAGCCCGACCGGGGACCGGTCCTTGTGATACATGCCGGCGTTCATCGCGAAGAGGAGCGTTTCGCCTTGCGCTTCGAGGGCAGTTTTCAGCCGCGAGAATTCTGCGTAGGGAACGCCGTCCGCGCCCTTCAGGAACAGGCGGATATCGTCCGCCTTCGGATCGAAAGAACAGACGGCGTAGCGCGCCGCGCCGGCCGTCTCCTCGCGGCAGGCGGCGAAGGCGGCTGCGGGCGCCAGCACGGCGACAAACAAGACCCAGAAACGGAATTGAGAAATCACGGTTGCGCGGCGGCCTACCTGCGGACAAAGCCATCTCGCCGCAGGTCACGCTGAAAATCAAGGCAACCTCAAAAGCCGCCGCACACGCCGATTTCGCGCGCTTCTTCCGCACGCTTCGCCGCCGCAATATTGCCGCTACGCCGCCATCCGCCTACGGAACGTCGCCTTCTCCACCGTCGCATACGCGTTTGGGGCCCGGCGGTGAAGAAGCCGACTTCCTGTTCCGTTTCGCGGGTTTACGCCGCGAAACGGACGCAAACTGTTCCGTCCCTAACGCCGGCATGACCCGGATCAGGTTCGAAGGGTGCTTCTCAGTCCCTTACGCCCTTGCTCCCTGGCGCGTAGTGCTCTCTTCGCCGCGCATCGGAGCCTTCACCCCGCGGGCGGCCGGAGAGGTTGCGCGTCGCACGAGCCGTCGCCCACTGGCGACAGGCGGGACGCCCCTCGGAACGGGAAAATGATGCCTCAAAACAGCCGGGCGCGCAAGCGAAATCGGCTGGCGTGTCAGCGCGCGGCGGGAGCTGCGCCGCGTTCGTCCGTATGCGAAGCAATGGCCAGCGCGCGGCTGATCGCGCCCGTCATGTCTTCGGCCGAAAAATTCATCGTCAGCGTATCGATGATCTCGCCGGAGCGGGCGTCGACCAGCACCGTGAAACCCGTCGCGCCCTTGTTGGCCTCGTAAAGCCGCGCCAGCCCCTGCGCGCTCGCGCGCGCCGCAAGCTCTTCCGTTTCGCCGAACGTGAAATCAAACTCGACGAATTCGATCGCGGCGCCCTTGAACGCCGGCATCGCCTTTGCGAGCCGCGGCTCAAGAATGCGGCAGGACGAACACCAGGCCGACGTGAACGAGGCGGCGATGACGCGCGGCGCGGCGGCGGCCTTCTGCGCGACGACCGGCGTCGGCCCCTTTACGGCGACAGCGACGGCGAGCGCCGCCGCAAAGCCCGCTGCAAGAACAAGCCCGCGCCGCCTGATCGCCAAATTGAGTTTCATGGCGCGCTGGTTAACGTCTGCGCCGCACCGGCGTCAACAGCGAGGAACCTGCAGCGCTTTGACCGGCTTTGCGATCTGGCGCATGGTCGCCGCGTTTTTTCTGACGTCTCCAGGGGTTTCATGAGTTTTCGCATTCTCAAGGCGTTCGCGGCGACTTTCGCTTATCTTGCGGGGCATTGGCCGCTGTTGTTGAAAGCGATGTGGCTGCCGGCGCTGGCGATGTCCGCCTTGCAGCTCTACGCCGCGCCGCAGCTCTTCAGCGGCCTTGCGGAGATGATCCGCCTTGGACCAAACCCCGCCCCGGAGGCGGCGACGGCGGCCTTCTCCGCGCTCGGCGGATCGCTGATCTGGTACATCATCTCCGGTTTCATCTTCTTCCCGATGCTGACGGTCGCCAGCCTTCGCCATATCATCCGCGGCGAGGAGCAGCCGGCGCCGTTCTATTTCAACTACGGCGCCGACGAGACGCGCGTCATGGCGGCTAATTTCCTGTTCAATCTGATGATCATCGTCATTTCGATCGTCGGCGAACTCGTCGTCGGCGTTCTTGCCGCCGTCTTCATGCTGTTCGGCGCGGGGGGCGCGGCGAAAAGCGTCGGCGCTGTCGCGGTGAACCTCGCGACCGCCTGGTTCCAGGTGCGGATGTCGATGCTGTTCCCCGCCGTCATGGCGACACGCACGCTCGGCTTCGGCGAGGCCTTTGCGGCGACGCGGCGTGGCTGGCTGGCGCTCGCCGGCTACTGGATCCTCATCGGCCTTGTGGTCTTGCCGCTTATCGCCATTTTCCTGGCGCCGATGGCCTTGCCGGTGATGAGCGAAATGATCGCCATCAAGGCTGACGATCCTGCAACGACGGCGGCGTTCCTGAAGGCGCTCGCCGCCTCTCTCGACCCGGCGACGGCCGGCTTCTGGCTCGCCGCGGCGGCGGTCTTCGTCCTGACGATCGGCGTCAACGCGGTTGTCAATATCGCGAGCGCCGTCGCCTGGCGATATCTGTCGGCGGAGGAAGAAAGCGCATGACGGCGACGGCGGCGGGCGTTCGCGACGCGGCGGCGCGCATCAAGGGCGCGGCGATTTTGACGCCGCTCCTTGAAAACGAATGGCTGAACGCGCGCGCCGGCGGGCGCGTGTTGATGAAGGCGGAATCGCTGCAGCACGCCGGCTCCTTCAAGTTCCGGGGCGCGATGACGCGGCTGTCCCGCCTGTCGCCGGACGAGCGCGCGCGCGGCGTGCTCGCCTATTCCTCCGGCAACCATGCGCAAGGCGTCGCGCGGGCCGCGCGCCTCTACGGCGCGCAGAGCGTCATCCTGATGCCGAAGGACGCGCCGGCGTTCAAAGTCGCGCAGGTCAAGGCCTATGGCGGCGAGATCGTCTTTTACGATCGGTATACGGAGGACCGTGAAGCGATCGGCGGGGCGATCGCCGCCCAGCGCGGCCTCGCGATCGCGCCGCCCTTTGACCATATCGATACCATTGAGGGCCAGGGGACGGTGGCGTTAGAGGCCGCCGCCCAGGCCGCGGCGATCGGCGTCACGCTTGACGCTTTCCTGATCTGCTGCGGCGGGGGCGGCCTCACCGCCGGCTGCGCGACGATTCTTGAGGACGTCTCGCCGGCGACCGCGATCATGATCGCCGAACCCGCCGGTTTCGACGAGACCTGGGCGTCGATCCGCGCCGGCGAAAGGCTGAAAGCGGACCAGACGGCCAAGACGATTTGCGACGCGCTCGCCTCCCCGTCGCCCGGCGCGCTGACCTTTCCGATCCTCAAGCGACGGGTGAGCCAAGGCTTTTCGGTCACTGACGACGAAGTGCTCGAAACCCTCGCCTGGGCGTTCAAATATTTGAAACTGGTGCTGGAACCGGGCGGCGCGGCGGCGCTCGCCGCAGTTTACCATGGCAAAGTGCGCCCCTCCGGCGGCGCGCTTGCGATCACGCTGTCAGGGGCGAATGTCGATCCGCCCCTCTTCGCCGAGGCGCTCTCACGCTTTGGTTAGCGGCTGCAACTATTCCGCCGCATTTTAATCATTGAAATGTTATATTGTAGCCCTACGTCTCAGAACGGGTTAAGGCGGTTAGCCATCCGGGCTTTTACGGTTCGCTAGCCAATCTGTGACCTGATGGCGAACGGGGCGATCCCGCTCGCGGCGGCATGAAGGGGTTAAGGCCGATGGCCACTCTCAAAGCTTCGAACCGGCAGCACGACGCGGAAGCGAAAATTCCGCTCAGCGAGCGCGAGCTCGCGGCGCTCGGCGGCAAGAAGCTCGTCTACGTCCGCACGGTTCTCGCCGCCGAGGTCAAGGACGATCTCGTCGATGACGACACCGGCGCCGTTATCGACATCCCCGCCGACACGACGCTTTATTCCGTGCATTCAAGCGACGGCCAGCGCATCGCGCTCGTCGGCGACCGCGCGCTCGCCTTCGCCGCCGCGCGCCAGCACGAGATGAATCCCGTCAGCGTTCATTAGGGTCGGTCGTCCGTAAAGGGACGATTGGCGCCGATCGATCCGATTGATGACCGCTGGTTCCGGCTTTCTCCGGGATGAGCGGCGCAACGGCGATGGTGTTAAGCCGCGTGCGGACGCTCGCTGTCGATCGCGATGGCGAAGAGCGCTTCGGGGGTTTCCGCGCCGCGCAGCGCTTCGCGAACGCGCTCGTCCCGCAGAAGCCTTGAGACTTTGGCGAGCGCCTTGAGGTGCGC
>CAZNXR010000213.1:0-4801 GCA_964576815.1 uncultured Caulobacterales bacterium
AGGGGCAATGAGCGGGGGGGAGGCGGCGCGAACCTACGCGCTATTCCCTAGTCCCTAGTCCCAATTCACTATTCGTCACGTTCACTTCGCCGCCTTTTTAGCAGCGGGCTTCTTCGCCGCCGCTTTCTTTGCGGGCTTGGCGGCGGCGGCCGCTTTTTCCTTCTTCGGCGCGGCTTTCTTGCGGGAGGGCTTGGCGCCGCCTTTGGCCTCGCGCTCAGAGAGGAGGGCGACCGCTTCCTCAAGCGTCACCGCATCGGGCGATTTGCCCTTCGGGATATTGGCGTTGACTTTGCCGCTCTTGACGTAAGGGCCGTAGCGTCCGTCCATCACCGCGACGGCCTCGCCGGTCGCGGGGTGGGCCCCAAGTTCCTTCAGCGGCTTTGGTCCCGCCCCACGTCCGGCGCGCGGATTGGCGCGCTTCTCGGCGATCAGCGCGACGGCGCGATTGAGACCGATTTCAAACACATCGTCGATCGCAGGCAGGTTCGCCCAGGTCTTGTCGCAGCGGACATAGGGACCGAACCGGCCGAGGCCCGCTTCGATCATCTGCCCGTCCTCGGGGTGCGGCCCGACTTTGCGCGGCAGCGAAAGCAGCAACAGCGCCTTTTCGAGCGTGATGTCGTCGACCTTCCAGTTTTTCGGCAGGCCCGCGCGCTTGGGCTTTTCTTCAGAGCCCTTTTCCTGCTCGCCGAGCTGAACGTAAGGACCGAACCGGCCGACGCGCAGGAGGACCTGAAGCGCCGAGGCCGGATCGATTCCCAAAGCCTTGTCGCCCTGGTCCGCGTCGCCCTCGGCGGCGGAAAGCTGGCGCGTGTAATTGCACTCGGGATAGTTCGAACAGCCGATGAAGGCGCCGAACTTGCCGGTCTTCAGCGACAGGCGCCCGACGCTGCACGTGGGGCAGGCGCGCGGATCGGACCCGTCGGCGCGCGCGGGGAAGATGTTGGGCGCGAGCGCATCGTTGAGCGCGTCAAGAACATTGGTGATGCGAAGCTCGCCGACGCCGTCGACGGTCGCGGAGAAATCGCGCCAGAAGGCGCGCAGGAATTCTTTCCAGTCGATCTCGCCGTTCGAAATGCCGTCGAGCGAGCCTTCGAGGTCGGCGGTGAAGTCATATTCGACATAACGCTTGAAGAAGTTTTCGAGGAAGGCGGTGACGAGCCGGCCTTTCGAATCCGGGATGAACCGGTTCTTCTCCATCGTCACATAACCGCGGTCGCGCAAGACGCCGAGAATGGAGGCGTAAGTCGACGGCCGGCCGATGCCGAGTTCCTCAAGCCGCTTGACGAGCGAGGCTTCGGAATAACGCGGCGGGGCTTGCGTGAAATGCTGGTCGGCCTTGACGTCGCCGACATTCGCCGCCGCGCCGACGCGCACCTTCGGCAGGACGCCCGCGCCGTCTTCCCCCTCGGGTTCGTCGCGGCCTTCTTCGTACAGCTTCAGGAAGCCGTCGAAGAGAATGACGGTGCCCGTCGCGCGAAGGCCGGTCTTCCGGTCGGCGGTCAGAAGGTCGATCGTCGTCTGTTCGAGATCGGCCGACGCCATCTGGCTCGCCGTCGCGCGCTTCCAGATCAGCTCGTAAAGGCGCGCCTGATCCTGATCGAGACCGCGGATCTTTCCGGGCAGTCGCGCGAACGCGGTCGGCCGGATGCACTCATGGGCTTCCTGCGCGTTCTTCGCCTTTGTCTTGTAGACACGCGGCGCGTCGGGGCGGTAATTCGCGCCGAATTCCTTGTCGATCGTCCGGCGCACGTCGGTGATCGCTTCGCCCGCCATATCGACGCCGTCCGTCCGCATGTACGTGATGAGGCCGGTCGTCTCGCCGCCGATGTCGATGCCTTCATAGAGCTGCTGGGCAAGGCGCATCGTGCGCTGCGCGTTGAAGCCGAGCTTCCTCGCCGCCTCCTGCTGCAATGTCGAGGTGGTGAAAGGCGGGGGCGGGTTGCGCTTGGCGGGTTTTGCCTCGACCGCGTCGATTGCAAAGCGCGCGGCTTCGACGGCGCGTCTGGCGGCCTGCGCGTCCGCTTCGTTGGCGAGCGAAAACTTCTTCAGCTTTTCGCCGTTCAGCGTGACGAGCCGCGCCTCGAACGGGGCCGAGCCTTCGGACGTCGCTTGCGCGGCGATCGTCCAGTATTCCTCGGCGACGAATTTCTCGATCTCCAGCTCGCGCTCGCAGATGAGGCGCAGCGCGACCGACTGCACGCGCCCCGCCGAGCGAGAACCGGGAAGCTTGCGCCACAATACCGGCGACAGCGTGAAGCCGACGAGATAGTCGAGCGCGCGCCGCGCGAGATAGGCATCGACGAGATCCTGATCGACTTGCCGGGGATGCGCGATCGCCTCGACGACGGCCGACTTCGTGATCGCGTTGAAGGCGACGCGGTCGATCTTGAGGCCCTTCTTCAGCGCTTTTTTCTGACCCAGAACCTCAAGGAGGTGCCAGGAGATCGCCTCGCCCTCGCGGTCGGGGTCGGTCGCAAGGATCAGCCGGTCGGCGCCTTTGACCGCCTCGGCGATCTCGGCGACGCGCTTTTTGGAGCCGGCATCAAGCTCCCAGACCATGTCGAAGTCTTTGTCCGGATCGACCGACCCGTCCTTCGACGGCAAGTCGCGGATGTGCCCGTAAGAGGCCAGCACCTTGAAGCCGGACCCCAGATATTTATTGATGGTCTTGGCCTTGGAGGGCGATTCAACGATCACGACCTGCATGCGTCGCGGCTGCTCCTCAAAGGGTGCGGATCGGAGCGGCCGACGATCGTACCGGCGGCGTGCCCCCTGCCGAATGGGCGCGGACCCTGCGTCTGGCATGGCAAAAAAGTCAACTACGGCCCCGAAGAAACACAACTTTAGGTAGACATTGAGAGATTTTTGATATTAAAGGTTGCTAACAAGGTAATCGATCGGGCGGCGACGCGCCGCCCTGCTAGCGGGGTTCCCGATGTCGCATCAAGCCGGCGCCGTCCGCGAGGCGCCAGAAGCAGACCAGCGTCTCGCCACCGTGGCCGAGACCGCGGAGTACATCGCCGACCTCCTGCGCCAGCTCGAAATGATGGCGCAGTCGAGCGGCTTCGTCAGGCTCGCTTATCTGCTGCGCGAAACGGTCGAGGAGGCGGAAAAGGCGGCTGCGGGTTAGGCCTTTACGCTTTCAGGGCGAAACGCCCGCCCGAGTGCTCCTCGGCTTCGCCCGCCAGCACGAGTTCGACCAGCGCGTCGATGACGAGCGCCGGTGGGCCCTCCGCCTCGCGCAGAATGTCGTCGCGGTGCGCCGGCGTGAAACTGAGGAGTTCGCGCACCGCGTCGCGGATGTGCGCGACTTCGGCGGGGTCGCTCTCGCCGGCCGCGTTCCAGGAAAAGAGGTCGTGGGCGGGCTCGCGCGCAGCACGGGTCTGGTCGGCAAGGGCGGTCAGAACGTCTTCCGCCGTCTCGACGAGCGTCGCGCCGTCGCGGATCAACCGGTTCGCGCCCTGGCAGCGCGGGTCGAGCGGCGAGCCCGGCACGGCGAACACCTCGCGCCCCTGCTCAAGCGCAAAGCGCGCCGTGATGAGCGTTCCTGACCTCTGCGCCGCTTCGACGACGACAACGCCGTGAGAAAGGCCCGAGATCAGCCGGTTCCGGCGTGGAAAGTCGCGCGCCGTCGGTTCGGCGCCCGGCGGCTGCTCCGAAATCACCGCGCCGCGCTCGGCGATCGCCGTCATGAGGTCCCCATGCTCGGGCGGATAGATGACATCGGCGCCGCCCGCGACGACGGCGATCGTGCCCGTCTTCAGCGCAGCCTCGTGCGCCGCGCCGTCAATGCCGCGCGCAAGACCGGAGACGACGACGACGCCCGCCGCGCCGAGCCCTTCGGCGAGCATGCGCGCCATGCGCCGCCCGACACTCGAAGAATTGCGCGCGCCGATGATCGCGACCGCCGGCCTTGCAAAGAGCGCCGCGTGACCGCGGAGATAGATCGCCGGCGGCGCAGCCGGAATGGCCGCGAGGGGCTTTGGATAGTCATCCTCGCCGATGAGGATGAGGCGGGCGCCGGTCCCTCGCGCGCGCGCAAGCTCGGCCTCGGCTTCGGCGCGCGCCACGGGCTTCAGCGCGGTGCGCCGCCCCGCCTTCAGCGCGAGGTTCGGCAAGGTTTCGAGCGCGCGCGCCGCCGACCCGTAACGGTCGATCAGCCGCATGTAGGTGACAGGCCCGATCGTCTCGGTACGAATGAGCCGCAGTGCGTCGATGCGGTCATTGTCGGTGATCGCGGCCATCTCTTCCCCCATCCTCGTCGGTCAGCCCGCCGCCGTTTCCGCCGCCTTCTTCTTTCCGATCTTCGGCTCCTCGCCCTTGAGGAGCCGCGCGATGTTCGTCCTGTGGCGGATGAAGATGAGCGCCGCCATGAACAGCGCCGCTACCGCGAAGGCAGGCTTGCCCATGGCGAAGAGCACGAGCGGCGAGGCGGCGGCGGCGATCAGCGCGGCGAGCGAGGAATATTTGAAAAGGAACGCGCAGCCGAGCCAGATCGCGCAAGCGAAGGCGCCGGCCGGAAACCACAGGGCGAGGAGGGTGCCGAGGAAGGTCGCAACGCCCTTGCCGCCCTGAAACTTCAGCCACACCGGGAAGCAATGGCCGAGAAACGCCGCCGCGCCCGCGACTTCCGGCGGCCAGCTGAGGGCGTAGGCGATGAGCACCGCGATCGCCCCCTTGCCGCTGTCGAGGAGGAGCGTCGCAAGCGCGAGGTCTTTCCTCCCGGTACGGAGCACATTCGTCGCGCCGATATTGCCCGAGCCGACCTTCCGGATGTCGCCGAGCCCGGCGGCCTTTG
>CAZNXR010000214.1:0-4772 GCA_964576815.1 uncultured Caulobacterales bacterium
AGCGCTGCGCACCCTTCGCCTGAATTTCGGAGCGGCTGAACTTCACCGCCGTCGTAAAAAAACCGGCGCCGAGGAAAAAGCCGTAGACGGGCTCGCGGTCGCCGATGCGCATGCCCATCAACGGACGGCGCATACGTTTAACGTCGCCGCGCGTGCGCCGGAACAAGAAGCGGTCGAGCGAATCGATCGGCGAGCCCTGCAGGCCGCAATCGGCGGCGATGACGTTCGTCATGCCGCAGGGCACGGCGACATAGTCCGGGGACTGATCGAACCGGCGCCGGTTGATGGCGTCCGTCACCGCCGCCTGAATGGTGCCGTCGCCGCCCGCGACGACAAGCGTGTCGATGCGCGCGCGGTTGAAATCGGCGAGCGTGCGATCAAGACCCTCGATGCCGTTGAGGACGCTTGCGCGGACCGTCGGAAACTGTTTCGCGACATGCACAAGGTCGTCCAGAATCGACTGAACGCGGCTGGAACGGTCGTTGATAATCAAGCCGATGGCTGTCAAAGGTCAGGTCTCTGTAAATGTGGGGAATCCGGGAAGACGAATCGCCGGCGCCCCGCCAGCGAGTCGCCAAGCCTTCATTCCGCCCACGGCAGCCCCAGCCGGTACGTCACAGAACTGAAATCTAGGCTACATATAAACGTCATAAAAGAGCATTTAGCGCGCACGATGTCCTTCGATTTGTTTCAGTCGGCCGCCAAAGAGCGCGCCTGATGCGCCTTGCTCATCTGACCGACCTGCATTTTGCGATCGAGACGCCGCCGGGCGCGCGCGATCTCCTGTCAAAACGCCTGCTCGGCTACCTGTCCTGGCGCCGGTCGCGCCGGCGCTGGCACGCCGCGGAGGCGTTGCAGGCGATTTTCAAGGATTGCCGCGCGTCCGGTCCGGACCTCACGGTCATCACCGGGGATGCCGTCAATATCGCGCTGCCATCGGAATTCGAGAACGCGGAGCGCGGCCTGCGAGCGGCTCTTGACGCCGACGACACGGCGTTCGCGCCGGGCAACCACGACACCTTCGTCACGGCGCCGTGGGCAGGCGGCCTCGGCAGGCTCGCTTTCCTGATGCGCGGTGAGCGGCTTGGCGAGGCGGGCGCGCGGGAGGCGACAGGACCCGGCGATTTCCCCTTCGTCCGGCGCCGCGACGGCGTCGCCGTCATCCTCGCCAATTCCGCGCCGACGACGGCGCCGGGCCTTGCGACCGGTCGTCTTGGGTCCATCCAGCTCCTGCGGCTGAAGGCGGAACTGATCGAAGCGCGGGGGCGCGGCGAAGCGCGCGTCCTCGCCCTGCACCATCCGGTGACGCCGGGCGCGGTCTCGCCCCGCAAGGCGCTCGAAGACGCGCCGGCCTTGCGTGCGCTGATTGCTGAGACGGGGGTCGACCTCATCCTCCACGGGCACATGCACCACTCTTATTGGGCGACGATCGATACGCCCGAGGGCCCTCGCCCGGTCGTCGGCGGCGGTTCGGCTTCACACTGCGCCGCGCATGGCGACTACCGACCGGCGCGCTACAACCTCTTCGAGATCGCCCGCGCCGGCGCCGATTGGCGCATCGGCGTCGAAGTGCGCGAGCTTGACCCGGCGAGCGGGCGCGTCGAAACGGCCGAGCGCCGCAGCTTGTTGTGAACCGATGACGCCGCCGCCCATGACCGTCACTGTCACCGCCGCCGACCTCAAGATCGACGCGCTGGTTCTCGCCGGACGGCGCGCGGGCGAAATCGATCCGCTCGCGGGCGTTGAAAATGTTCCGCACAAGGGGCTGCTCGTCGCCGGCGGCAAGCCTCTCATTCGCCGCGTGACTGAAGCGCTGACCGCCTCAGGCCGGATCGACCGCATCACGATCGCCGCGCCGGAAGACGTGCGCGGGGCCATCGGCGCAGCGCTCGCAGGGCTCGGCGGCTGGTCCTTCCGCGACACCGCAGGCTCGCCCGCCTCAACAGCGCTTGCGGCGATGGAAGAGGCGCCCGAGGGCCGCGCGCTGCTCGTCACTACCTGCGATCATGCGCTGCTGTCGCCTGCGATGGTGCGCGCTTTTCTCGACGAGGCGAAGAAGTCTGACGCCGCCGCCGCCTGCGTCGAGCGCGCCATTTATGAGACGCGCTTTCCGGGCTCGAAGCGCACCTTCATCAAGCTCAAGGATTTCAGCTTTTCGGGCGCCAACCTATTCTGGTTCGCCGGCGCGCGCGCGCGAGGGCTCGCCGGTTTCTGGCGCGGGCTTGAAGCGAACCGCAAGAATCCGCTCGCGATGGCGCGCGCGATCGGCGTCTTGACCGCGCTCTCCTACCTCACCGGCTCGATGACGAAGGCGCGCCTCGAAGCGACGATCGGCAAGCGGACGAAAGTCGGCGTTCGTCTCGTCCCGCTCGCGGCCGCCGAAGCCGCCATCGACGTCGACAAGCCGCAAGACCTCGAACTGGTCCGGAAAATTCTGGCGCTTGATTAGCGCCGTGCGCGGAAGAACGCTTTAAGCATCTCGGCGGATTCTTCCGAATAGGGGCCTTTGACGATTTCGGGGCGCCAGTGGCAGGTCGGCTGTTCGAAAAACTTCGGTCCGTGAAAGACCGCGCCGCCCTTGGCGTCCTCGGCGCCGATAACCAGCCGGGCGATGCGCGCATGGCTGATCGCGCCGGCGCACATGGCGCAAGGCTCCAGCGTCACATAGAGCGTCGCGCCGGTGAGACGGTAATTGCCGAGCTGGCGTCCCGCCTCGCGAAGTGCGCGGATTTCCGCATGCGCCGTCGGATCATGCGTCGATACCGGGGCGTTGCCGGCCGCTGCGAGAAGGGCGCCGTCTGCACCGACGATGACGGCGCCGACGGGCGCCTCGCCGGCATCTGCGGCGGCGCGCGCTTCGTCGAGCGCGCGCGCCATCATGTCGTGATCGATGGAGACAGTCATCGCCGGCTTCTTAGGCCGCGCGGGAACTCTCCGCCAGCGCCGGCTTTTCCGCGAGGCAGAACGCCGTCACGCCCGCCACTTTGTTGAAGGGGAAGAGCGCGGCCCGTTCGAGATCGTGGATGGCGACGAGCGAGCGGTTCAGCCAGCCAGGCGCGGCTTTCAGCGTGCTCGCGGTCGCCTCCCTCTCGCCCTTCAGAGCGCGGTCGGCGATGCGCAGCGCCGCGACCGCCGGGAAGAGCGCGCCGAAAAAATAGCGCAGCGACAGCGGTTTCAGGCCCGCCGCCGCAACAGACTTTTCAAGCGTTTCCAGCGTGTAGCGTCGGCGGTGGTCGAGGAACTCGTCATGCGACGACCACAGGAAGTTGAACGCCGGAACCGAAATGACGAAGCGCGCGCCGGCGGGCGCAAGCGCCGCGTAATCGGCGACGAGCGCGACATCGTCATCGACATGCTCGATGACGTCGATCATGAGAACGAGGCTTGCGTCGGTCTCCTGAACGGCGCGCACGTAAGAAACGCGCGCGCTGGAGGCGGTCCGCATTTGCGCTTCGGTGTAATTCGGATCGACGCAGGTCGCGTGATCGGCGATCCCTTCCGCGGTCAGCATCCGCGAAAAGACGCCGGACCCGGCGCCGACATCGAGCACGCGCGGGTAATGCGCCGCGCCGATCAGGGCGCGGATCGCGCGCCCTTTCGAGATGTAATACCAGTGCGAGGCGGGGTCGCCGCCGAGCAAGCGTTCTTCCTTGAGATCCATACCCTCTACTCGACAAGTCGCGCCGCGCCGGAGCATATGACCGGCGCTGATTAAGGACGGATTAACCATGAGGCGACAAGCGACGCCGGCGCCGAAGGACAGCGAAGGCGAGCGCATTGCGAAATATCTGGCGCGCGCCGGGATCGCCTCGCGCCGCGAGGCCGAAAAGCTCATCGAGCAGGGCATCGTCACGATCGACGGCGAAACCCTGACGACGCCCGCCTTCAAGGTGCTGCCCGGCATGGACGTCCGCGTCGACGGCACGCGCGTCAAGACGAAGGAGCCGCCGCGCCTCTGGCGCTATCACAAGCCCTCAGGCCTCGTAACGACGCACAAGGATCCGCAAGGGCGCCCGACCGTGTTCGACGCGGTCGGCGACCGCCTGCCGCGCGTCATCTCGATCGGGCGTCTCGACCTCACGACCGAAGGGCTCCTTCTGCTCACTAATGACGGCGCGCTGGCGCGGCAGTTGGAGCTTCCCGGCAACGCCTGGGTGCGCCGCTATCGCATCCGCGCGAACGGCAAGACCGATCAGGCGGCGCTCGACGCGCTCGCCAAAGGCGTCGCCATTGACGGCATCGTTTACAAGCCGATCAAGGCGAGCCTCGATCAGACGCGCGGCGCCAATCAATGGATCACGGCGTCAATCACCGAGGGGAAGAACCGCGAAATCCGCAAGGTGATGGAGCATCTGGGCCTCACCGTGAACCGGCTCATCCGCACCGCCTTCGGTCCGTTCCAGCTCGGCGGGCTTCCCGCAGGTGCGATCGAGGAAGTGCCGCCGAAGCAGCTGAAAGAGCAGCTTGGGGCCAAGACCTGCGAGGCGCTCGGCATATGAGCGACATCGTCAATTTAAACCGTATACGGAAGAAAAAGGCCAACGCCGATAAGGACAAGCGCAGCAAAGAGAACCGCGCGAAGTTCGGCCGTACGAAAGCGGAGAGAGAACGCGCGCGGACCGAAAAGGATCACGCGGCGAAATTGCTCGACGGGGCGAAGCGCGATGGATGATGGCGCCTTTCGTCTTCCCTCCCTTGAAAAGGGAGGGCGTGAGCCCCCAACGGCGAAGCCGTTGGCCTTGGGCGAACGGGAGGGTTCGCGCTGCACGCTT
>CAZNXR010000215.1:0-4762 GCA_964576815.1 uncultured Caulobacterales bacterium
CTGACGGATCGCCATGGAGCCTGAATGATACCAGGTGCCGTCGCCGAGGTTCTGGAAGATGTGCGGGCGATCTTTCAGGAAAAGCGATTTCGCGGCCCAGTTGACGCCTTCCCCGCCCATCTGGATGAGCGAGGAGGTTTCGCGGTCCATCCACGACGCCATGAAATGGCATCCGATCCCAGCGAGCGCCTTTGAGCCTTCGGGAACTTTCGTGGATGTATTGTGCGGGCAGCCGGAACAGAAATAGGGCTGGCGCTTCGCCCCGCCCGGCGCGAGCGCCGTTTGCGAGAGCCGTTCTAGGCGCGCGAGCGACTCCGAAAAGTCGAATCCCGGAATGACCTTCTGCAAGCGCGCGGCGATGATCGGCGCAAGTCCGGACGGCGACAGCTCATCGACCCAGGAAATCAGCGACGCGTTGGTCTCATCATGCTTGCCGAGGATGAGCTTCGGTTTGGCGACCGCGCGGTCGTAGATGTATTCCTTGAGCTGGCTCTCGATGATGCCGCGCTTTTCCTCGACGACGAGCACTTCTTCCTTGCCCGCCATGAAACGCTCGGCGCCGGCGTTTTCGAGCGGCCAGACGATGCCGACCTTGTAGACGTCGATGCCGAGGGCGTGGGCGCGGGCGGCGTCGATGCCGAGCAGCGCCAACGCCTCCATGACGTCAAGATGCGCCTTGCCGGTCGTGATGATGCCGTAGCGCGCGCGATCGACGCCCCAGATCGCGCGGTCGATCGGGTTGGCGCGCGCGAAGGCCCTGACGGCTTCTTTCTTGAACTTCATCCGGCGTTCGAGCTGCATGCCGGGAAGGTCGGGCCAGCGGAAATTGAGGCCGCCCTCCGGCATGGAAAAATCCGTCGGCATGCGGAAAGAGGGCGGCGGCGAAAGCTCGACGCTCGCCGCGCTTTCAACCGTTTCCGATATGCCCTTGAACCCGACCCACATGCCGGAGAAGCGCGAGAGGGCGAAGCCGTAAAGCCCGAAGTCGATATATTCCGCGATGGAGGCGGGGTTCAGCGTCGGCATGTACCAGGACATGAAGGCGACATCCGACTGATGCGACATTGAAGATGACGCACAGCCATGATCGTCGCCGGCGACGACGAGCACGCCGCCGTTCGGCGAGGAGCCGTAGGCGTTGCCGTGCTTCAGCGCATCGCCCGCGCGATCGACGCCCGGCCCTTTGCCGTACCACATCGAAAACACGCCATCGACGGTGCGGTCCGGTTCAAGCTCGACCTGCTGCGTGCCGAGCACGGCCGTCGCGGCGAGGTCTTCATTGATGGCGGGCAGAAACTCGATCTGCCCCTCGCCGAGAAAGCGCTGTGCTTTCCAGAGCGCCTGATCGACCGCGCCTAGCGGAGAGCCGCGATAGCCGGAAACGAAGCCGGCGGTGTTAAGGCCGCGCGCGCGGTCGAGCCGGCGCTGATGCAGCATGACGGCGACAAGCGCCTGCGTGCCCGTCAGGAAAACGCGGCCGCCGCGGCGCCGGTAGCGGTCGTCGAGATCATAGGCGTCGAGCTGAAGCGCTGTCGCAGACATCGGACTTCCTCCGCTTCCGCGGCATGAATAGCTGATTTGCTTGAATAGGACGCGATGATTTCACAGGTAATTCGCCAGTCAACGAATAATTTATTGCACCATTGTGAGTATGGTGATATGATCATTTCATGACCGAGCTGGACGAAACCGATCGACGAATCCTGGCGGCGGTTCAGCGTCAAGGCAGGCTTTCCGCGCAGGAACTCGCCGAGGCCGTCGGCGCCTCGTCAGCGACCTGCTGGCGCCGGCTGAAGGCGCTGGAAGAGGCGGGGATCATCAAGGGCTACGCCGCGCTCCTCGACCGCGAAAAGCTCGGCCTCGCCGTCGTCGCCTTCGTGCATGTGACGATCGAGCGCCAATACGCCAAGGCCGTCGCGGAGATTGAAAAGAAAATCCGTACAAGGACCGAAGTCATCGACTGTTACGCAACGACGGGCGACGCCGATTTCACGCTGCGCGTCGTCGCGCGCGACATCGCCGATTATGACCGTTTCCTGCAGAAGTTTTTGCTGGAGCTGCCGGAAGTCCGGCAAGTGCGCTCCGCCATTGCGCTCCGCGAAATCAAGACGACGACCGCGCTTCCCTTATAGGGCGGGCGTCAGCCCGCCGGCCTGTCCACAGCCCGACGTCACGCCGCCGCCCGGGTGCGCTGCAAAGCAGGCGCCCGGGAGGCATCTTTGGTCTCAAGCGGAGGCGTGGACCCCGGATCGGCTTCGCCGTCCGGGGTGACGGGCGTAGCCGTTACCGGCGCCCTTAATCGACCGGGAAACCCCGGTCGCGCAGCAGCGCCGTCGTGTCGACGTCGCGGCCGCGGAACTTCCGGAAGCCGTCGGCGGGGTCGATCGAATCGCCGACGGACATGATGTAATCGTGGAAACGCTTGGCGGTTTCCTTGTCGTAAAAGCCGCCGGCCTCGACGAACGCTTCGGCGGCGTCCGCCGTGATCGCGTCCGCCCAGAGGTAGCTGTAATAGCCGGCCGCATAGCCCTCGCCGGAGAAGATGTGGCCGAACTGCGGGGTCCGGTGGCGCATCACGATCTCCGAAGGCATGCCGAGCTGGCTGAGCGTCTCGCGTTCGAACGCATCGGCGTCGATGTCGGCGTCGCCGGCGAGATGCAGCTTCATATCGACGAGCGCGCTGCCGAGGAATTCAACCGTCGAAAATCCCTGGTTGAAGGTCTTGGCGCGCTTGATCTTGTCGGCGAGTTCCTGCGGCAGCGGTTCGCCCGTTTCGTAATGAACGAGGAAGCGGCTCATCACTTCCGGCGTCGCCAGCCACCGCTCAAGCACTTGGCTTGGGAACTCGACATAATCGCGCGGCACGTTCGTTCCCGCCTGCGAGGGATATTTTACGTTCGAGAGAAGGCCGTGCAGCGCGTGGCCGAATTCGTGGAACAGCGTTTCGGCGTCGTCCCACGAGATCAGCACCGGCTCGCCGGGCTTTCCCTTGATGTAGTTGCAGTTGTTGGAGACGATCGGCTGAATGTCGCCGCCGAGCTGTTGCTGCTCGCGGTAATTCGTCATCCACGCGCCGGAGTTCTTGCCAGGCCGCGCATAGGGGTCGAAATACCAGAGGCCCGCAAAGGCGCCGGCGCCGTCCGTCACCTTCCAGACGCGCACGTCCGGATGAAAAACCGGCGCGTCAGTCACTTCCTCGAATTTCAGGCCGAAAAGCTCGCCAGAAACCCAGAACATCCCCTCGCGCAGCTTTTCCATCTGCATGTAGGGTTTCACCTCATTGAAATCGAGGTCGTATTTCGCCTTGCGGACTTTCTCCGCATAGAAACGATAATCCCAGGGCTCGATCTTGATCTTGGCCCCTTCGGCGTCGGCGAGGCCTTGCATGTCCGTGACTTCCTCACGCACGCGCGCGACGGCTTTCGGCCAGACGCGCATCATCAGGTCCATGGCGGCGTCCGGCGTTTTCGCCATCTGCCGCTCGATCGCCCAATGCGCGTAGGTCGGATAGCCGAGCAGCTTCGACCGTTCGGCGCGCAGTTTCAGCGTCTCGGCGATGATCGCGTTGTTGTCGGTTTCGCCGCCATTGTCGCCGCGGTTGACGAAGGCGCGCCAGACTTTCTCGCGAAGCTTGCGATTCTCGGAATTGGTGAGGAGAGGATCGACCGCCGAGCGCGTGTTGGCGACGGCCCATTTGCCGCTCGCGCCCTTGGCCGTCGCGGTCTCGGCGTAGCCGTCGATGAGCGACTGGGGCAGCCCCTTGAGGTCGGCCTTCTTGTCGATCAGCGTGAAGGCTTCCTCATCCTTCAACTGGTTCTGCGTGAACTGCGTGCCGAGCGTCGCCAGGCGCTGGTTGATCTCGGCGACGCGCTTCTTGCCCGCTGCGTCGAGATTGGCGCCGTTCCTGACGAAGCCCTTGTAGCTGTCCTCGACGAGCCGGCGCTCTTCCGGCTTCAGCTTCTTCATCTCCTTGCCGGTGTAGACGGCGGAGACACGCTTGAAGAGCGCTTCGTTCTGGTTCACTTCGTCGCCGAAGGCTGCAAGCTTCGGATAGACGACAAGCTCGATCTCCGGAACTTCGCCGACATTGAGATTGCCGGAATAGACGCCGAAGAGATTGATAAGCCGCGTCAGCTCGGCGCCGCCCTTCTCCATCGCCACCAACGTATTCTCGAAGGTCGGCTTCTTCGGGTTCGCCGTGATGGCGGCGATTTCGGCGCGCGCGGCGTCGATCGCGTAGTCGAGGGCGGGGATGAAATCGCCGACCGTGACCTTGTCCCACGGCGGAACGCCGCCATAGGGACCGGTCCATTCGGCGATCATCGGGCTGTCGGGCGCGATCGTCACTGGCGCGGTATCAGCGGCGGGCGTTTCCTGCGCATAGGCGAAATCGGTCATCAGGGGCGCGCCTCCGAGCGCGATGGCGATGGCGGCCGCAGAGGCGGCGAGATGTTTCTTCAAGATGATGTCTCCATACCCGTAAAGGCGGCGCGAACCCCCGCGCCCCCGGAATCGGTCGGCGGACCATGCCGCCAGCCCCCGCGCTGGGCAACTGAAAGCGCTGCAATTCGGCGCCAGCCGATGCAAACACGCGACGAAGCGGTCAGGGAGACAGCGAAATCGCCGGAAGCTCCACAAAGAGCGGATTTTCGAGCGTTTCCTGCTGGAGGGCGGCAAGCTCGTCAGCGAAGTAGCGGTCCTGCGTCCACGGCGCAGCTTTGGCCCTCACCGCGCTCCTGACGCGTTCGAGCGGCGCCGACGT
>CAZNXR010000216.1:0-4743 GCA_964576815.1 uncultured Caulobacterales bacterium
CGCTCGTGTTGCCGCCCGAGCCGAAATTCATCTTCGACACGTCGCCCTCTGGCAGTTTGTCAGGGTCAAGGCCCGCCGCGACGATCGAGGGCTTCAGATAGTTTCCGTGCACGCCCGTGAAGAGGCTCGAATAGACGATGTCGTCAGCGCCGTACTGGACGATCGCGTTCTTGTAGTCGTCGTTCGCGTTCGCCTCATCCATCGCGATGAAGGGCGAGCCGATATAGCCGAAATCGGCGCCCATCGCCTCGGCGGCGAGCACGGCGCCGCCCGTCGCGATCGAGCCCGAGAGCGCGATCGGGCCCTTGAACCATTCGCGAATTTCCTGAACGAGCGCGAAGGGCGAGATGACGCCCGCATGACCGCCCGCGCCTGCGGCGACGACAATGAGCCCGTCCGCGCCCTTGTCGATCGCCTTCTTCGCGAAGGTGTTGTTGATCACGTCATGGAGAACAAGCCCGCCATAGGAATGGATCGCCTGATAGACGTCCTCGCGCGCGCCGAGCGAACAGATGACGACCGGAACCTTATGGCGGACGCACGCTTCGAGATCGTGCATCAGCCGGTCATTGGAGCGATGGACGATCTGGTTGACGGCGTAGGGCGCCGCAGGCCGGCCAGGATGCGCGGCGTCATGCGCAGCAAGGGCTTCCTTGATCTCTGTGAGCCAGACGTCGAGCGCTTCGGCCGGGCGCGCATTGAGCGAGGGGAAGGAGCCGATCACCCCCGCCTTGCATTGCGCGATGACGAGTTTCGGGTTCGAGACGATAAAGAGCGGCGCGCCGATGACGGGCAGCGCAAGGCGTTTCTTGATGTCGGCGAAGCTCGCCATTGCAATCGATCTCCACGAAGGGCGCTGCAAAAGCTAGTGGCCCCTTCGCAGCCGCGCAATCGCCGAATGCAGCGCATCCTTTGCGGCGCCGCCTTGAAATTTCCCTCATTCAATGCGCCTTAGGGCGCAAGCGGATGAATCAGAGGGGCGGCGGAAGATGGCGAAACCAGCGGCGGCGCCGGCGAACGGATCGATGGGCGGTTTCCTCGGCTGGGTCGAAAAGACCGGCAACCGGCTGCCCGATCCTGCGTTCATCTTCCTCTATCTGATCGGCGCGCTCGTCGTCGTCAGCCTGATCGCCGACGCCGCGGGTCTCAGCGCCCTGCATCCGACCGCAAAGAACGAGGACGGCACGGCGGCGCTGATCGCGGCGACGAGCCTCCTCGCCCCCGAGAATATTGCAAGGCTCTGGGTCGACATGCCGACGACCTTCACGCATTTCCATCCGCTCGGTTATGTGCTCGTCGTCATGCTGGGCGCCGGCGTCGCCGAGCGCACCGGCCTGTTCGCGGCGGCGATGCGCAGCGCCGTGCGCGGTGCGCCGAAGGCGTTGCTGACGCCGATGGTCGCATTCGTCGCCATGATGGGAAACCTCGCCGCGGACGCCGCTTACGTCGTGCTCATTCCGCTCGCCGCGGTCCTCTACGCCGCGGCGGGGCGCCATCCGATCGCCGGCATCACCGCGTCGTTCGCCGGCGTCTCGGGGGGCTTTTCGGCGAACCTTCTCCCCGGCCAGCTCGACGCGCTGCTCTTCGGGATCACGGAAGCGGCGGCCGAGCTTATCTTGCCGACGTGGGACGCGAACCTTGCGGGCAACTGGTACTTTATCTCGGCGATGGTCTTCGTGTTTCTGCCCGTGATCTGGTTCGTCACCGACAGGATCATTGAGCCGCGGCTTGGAAAATTCGCGCCGGAAACGGACGCCGCGCGCCGCGCCACCGCCGAGGACAAACCCCTCGACGCCGGCGAACGCAAAGGCCTCGCCTATGCGGGCCTTGCGGTCGTCGCGGTCGTCGCGCTGTGGGGGTTCTTCACGCTCGGGCCGGGCACGCCGCTGATCGACGAAAACGCGGTCGGCCCGGCGCAGCTGACGCCGTTCTTCCGCAGCCTCGTCGCCGGGTTCTTCGTGCTGTTCCTCGCCTCGGGCTGGGCCTATGGCGCGGCGGCGGGATCGATCAAGACGCACCGCGACGTCGTCAGGATGATGGCCGAGGCGATGTCGGACTTAGGCTATTACCTGATTCTTGCCTTCTTCGCCGCGCATTTCGTCGCGATGTTCAACTGGTCCAATCTCGGGCTCATCTTCGCGGTGCAGGGCGCGGCGGCGATCAAGGCGTCGGGCCTGCCGATGCCGGTGCTCCTTGGGCTGATGGTTCTGTTGACCGGCGCGGTCAATCTCTTCGTCGGGTCGGCGAGCGCGAAATGGGCGCTGCTTGCGCCCGTCATGGTGCCGATGCTGATGCTCCTCGGCGTCAGCCCGGAAGCGACGACGGCGGCCTATCGGGTCGGCGACGGCGCGACCAACATCATCACGCCCCTGATGGTCTATTTCCCGCTCATCCTCACCTTCTGCCAGCGCTGGAAAGCGGATTTCGGCCTGGGCAGCCTGACGGCGGTCATGCTGCCCTATTCGCTGTGGATCCTTCTCTCCGGCCTTGCGCTCACCTTCCTCTGGATCGCGCTTGGCCTGCCGCTCGGCCCCGGCGCGCCGGCAAGCTTTACGATGCCGGCGGGGTGAGGGGCCCTTCCGGCCTCACGGCCCGTTAATGCTGAAGCAGGATGATCGGTGCAGTTTCGGGGCCGCGCCGATGGAAGCTTTTGTCATCTTTATCCTGACGATTTTCGCCGGCTTTTCGGCGGCGGCCTTTCGCCGTCCACGCGGCGTATATCTCCGCACGGTGGTTTTTGGTTTCGTCGCAGCCGCGGGCGCGTTGGTGCTGGCGTTGCTCGCTGCTGTCGTGCTCGGACCGAACTCCGGATTCGGGCTGGTTATCTTGCTTTTTGGTTTCTGGTTCTTTGTGATCGTCGCCGGAGCCGCCGCGCTGGCAGGCGCAACCTGCCGCCATCTGCTCGACGCCGCCCGTCGCTGACCTTTCTCTTGCGCACCTGATTTCCGCCCGCCGGCCTCCTTCGCTTGACAACATACCAACCGGTCGGTATGTAAATGCCCATTATGCCCACCGCCCGCGAAAAACTGCTGGAGGCCGCGCTCGGGGTTATCCGGGCGCAAGGCTACGCCGCGACGACCGTCGATGACCTTTGCGAACAGGCGGGGGTGACCAAAGGCGCCTTCTTTCATCACTTCAAATCGAAGGACGCGCTTGCGGTGGCGGCGGCCGATCACTGGTCGGAGACGACTTCCGCGCTGTTCGCCGGCGCCGATTATCATCGGCATGACGACACGCTCGATCGCGTGCTCGCCTATATCGACTTCCGGAAAGAGCTCATCGGCGGCGCGATCCCCGATTTCACCTGCCTTGTCGGCACGATGGTGCAGGAGGCCTATGGCGCTTCTGATGACATCCGCGAGGCTTGCCGGCGCTCGATCGAGGGGCACGCGGAGACGCTCGAAGCCGACATCGCCGCCGCGCTCGCCCAATATGACGTACACGGCGTAACGGCGAAAGGCCTCGCTCTCTACACCCAGGCGGTCATCCAGGGCGCGTTCATCCTTGCTAAGGCGAGGAATGATGCAGGCATCGCGATCGACTGCGTCGATCATCTGAAGCGCTATGTGATGCTGCTTTTTGGAAGAAAGGATTGATCGATATGAAAACCCATTTTGTCGGAGAAAAGGACGAACTGACGCTGGTGCTGGACGTCACCATCGATGCGCCGCGCGCGAGCGTCTGGCGATGCTGGACCGAAACCGACCTGCTCAAATCCTGGCATTGTCCGAAGCCCTGGCGGGTGGAGGACGCCGATCTTGATGTTCGTCCCGGCGGGCGTTTCAACACCGTTTTCGCCGGACCGAACGGGGAACGCCATGAAAATAACGGCATGTTCCTCGAGGTCGAAACGCTTTCGCGTCTCGTCTTCACCGATGCGTATACGGAGGGATTCGTTCCGGCCGGAAAGCATTTCCTGACCGGCTTCGTGGAGCTTTCCGACGAGGGCGCGGGCAAGACCCGCATGATCTGGGGCGCGCAGCACAAAAACCGCGAGGACCACACGCAGCATATCGCCATGGGCTTCGAAGAAGGCTGGCAGGCGGCGGCGCGTCAACTTGAAGAAGCTCGCCCGCGGCGTCGACCCCAACGGCGCCCGCCCCGGCGCCATGCCGCTCGCCCCGCATCTCGTCGTCGACGGCGCGGCGGAAGCGATCAGATTTTACGAAAAAGCCTTCGGCGCGTCGGAGTTCATCCGCCTGCCCGGCGCGAACGGGCGCCTGATGCACGCGGGCGTCACCCTCAACGGCGCGATAGTGATGCTGGTCGATGAAAATCCTGACTGGAACATCGCAAGCCCGAAGACGCTCAAAGGCACGCCCGTAACGCTGCATCTCGCCGTCGCCGACGCTGATGCCGCGATCGCGAAGGCCGCGGCGGCCGGCGCGAGCGTCATCATGCCGGCATCCGACACGTTCTGGGGCGACCGCTATGGCATGGTCGAAGATCCGTTCGGCCATCGCTGGTCGATCGCCTCGCCCTTGCGTGCGCTTACCGCCGCCGAGATACAGGCCGCCGCCGCCAAGGCGATGCCCGAATATGCGAAGGGAGCGTGAAGCCATGCCGATCACCCAACGCATTTCGACCTGCCTCTGGTATGACCGCGACGGCGAAGACGCTGCGCGGTTCTATGTCTCGCTGTTCCCGAACTCGGCGATCATCAGCGTCAATCGTTATGGCGAGGGACAGATGCTGCCCGCCGGCACGGCGATGCTGACGCGCTTTTCACTCGACGGGACGGAA